>NZ_MAQZ01000104.1:0-23738 GCF_001756285.1 Frankia sp. CgMI4 | reverse complement strand
CCTTCACATACGTTTCGTCGACGAACCAACGATCACCCGGTGTGTGCCGGCATGGCCGGGCCGCGTCGATAAGCAGCGGGGTGAACCGGCGCACCCACCGGTAGACCGTGACGTGATCGACCTCGGGGCCGCGTTCGGCGAGGAGTTCCTCGACGTCACGGTACGACAGGGCGTACCGCAGGTACCARCGGACTGCCAGGATGATCACCTCGGGTGGGAACCGGAACYCGGYGAACTCCGACATCGGGACCGGTGGACAGGCACGACGTCGACGCATCACTCGATCATGACCGGTCGGGAGCTGCGGGACAACGGACTCTGCTGATGCGACAGAGCCGTCCCGGCTGCGTCGGGTGCCCTGGAGTTCGGACTGCGTGAGAAGCCGGATGCGGAGAGCACTGATCGGGTATCCTGACGGCGGTTCCGGCGACTTTCCTCGGCCGATGTGTCTGGCCACATGCYGCGGGAGGCGCGGTGCCCAACCCTGGGGGAGCCTCCGCCGGACGCAACAGCGTCCCTGTTGAGGGTCCGCCGTAGACTCGTGGTTATGACCACCGCCAGCCGCATCACGGCTGACCCGGCCATCATGGCGGGYGCGCCGGCGATTCGCGGTACCCGGGTTACTGTGTCCGCGGTGCTGGGCCAGCTTGCGGCTGGCTCGACGGTCGAGGAACTGCTCGCCGACTACCCGTCGCTCACCCGCGACGACGTGCTCGCAGCTCTCGCGTTCGCCGCGGAGACGATGCCGCAAGAGCGCCCGTTCATCGCCGCATGAGGTTTCTCGTCGACGAGAACCTCTCGCCGCGGGTCGCCGAACTGCTGTGCGACAAAGGCATCGACACGACACACGTCCTCGATCACGGGCTCGGTGGTTCCCCTGACACCGAGGTCAGCACGTTCGCCGTCACCGAGAGACGTTCGATCATCTCCGCCGACAGCGACTTCACTACTTTGCTCGCGCTCAGCCGCGGCACCGCTCCCTCGCTCGTCCTGCTCCGCTCCGGCGACCAGCTCAAGCCCGACGCGCAAGCCGCCCTGTTGCTGGCAAACCTGCCCGCGCTGGAAGACGATCTCGAACAGGGCGTGGTCGTTTCGCTCAGCACCACCCACGTGCGGGTCCGTCGACTCCCGCTCCGCTGAGCACTGCTGCGCCCGATCCGGCCCGTAGTCTGCCTGCAGATCCCGCACCAGGGGTCTGTTGCATCGGCGGAGTCCGCTGTCCCGCGGCCGCCGATCGGTCATGATCGAGTGATGCGTCGGCGTCGTGCCTGTCCACCGGTCCCAGTGTCGGAGTTCGCCGGCTTCCGGTTCCCACCCGAGGTGATCGTCCTCGCCGTCCGCTGGTATCTGCGGTACGCGCTGTCCTACCGGGATGTCGAGGAGCTTCTGGCTGAGCGCGGCATCGACGTTGACCACGTCACGGTGTACCGGTGGGTGCAACGATCGCACGAACTACACTTTTTGTATGGCAAAGTTGAACGGTTTGCGACTTGGTCTGTACACCCGGTACTCGGAACTGGTCGGTGGGGATGACGCGCTAGAACGCCAGGACGAAGACGGGTACGAGTTCGCCGAGGAGAACGGCGCGACGATCGAGAAGGTCTACCAGGAGAAGAAGTCCGCCTGGAAGAAGAAGACGATCGTGTTGGAAGACGGCACGATGATCTCTCGTGTGATCCGCCCGGACTACGCTGAATTGTTGGCCGATCTGCGGTCCGGGTTTCTGGAYGGGGCGATCGTGTGGGACCTGGACCGTCTCACCCGGGACCTACGCGATCTGTGAAGACGCGATCGAAGTCGTCGAGCTGTACGRCCGCCCGATCGTCGGGCCCGGRGTCGATCTGACCACCGAGTACGGGAAGGCGAACGCCCGCGCGCAGGCGGTCGCGGCGAACAAGGCCAGCGCGGACACCTCCCGCCGGGTCCGCCGGTCCCACAAGCAGCGCGCCGAACGAGGAGTGCCGGTGGGGGGCAGCCGTCCGTTCGGCTGGAAGGACGACAAACGCACGTTGGATCTCACCGAGGCCAGGATTCTGCGGGAAGGGGCCCGCAGAATCCTGGCCGGGGTGCCGGTCATTGACCTGGTGAACGAGTGGAACGCCGCCGGTGTCCGCGGGACCCGGGGGAAGAAGTGGACCAAGAGCAGCGTGTTGAAGGTCTACCGCAACCCCCGGATCTGCGGCCTACGCGGCCGGGGGGTCGAGGAACCCAACGTCAACGGCCATGTTGCGAAGTACATGCAGGTCGTCACCCGCAAGGAACRCACCCCGGACGGGCGGACCATCGAAGTCCCGGYGAAGGGCCAGTGGAAAGCGATCATCGGTGTACGCCGGTGGGAACAGGTGATCGCCAAGATCGGGGGCCGGACCTATGCCCAGCAGGGGCATAACTCCCGCCGCTACCTGCTCAGCGGCGTGGTGGCGTGCGGCCGGTGTGGCCGGTCGATGTTCGGGTCACCRCCGTACCGGGAACGCAAGCACGCGATCTACCGGTGCCCCGCGCCGACGCAGGGAGGGTGYGGGAAGGTCTCCCGCCACGGCCCCCACACCGATGATCATATTCTGGCGGCGCTGTTCAACAAGATCGAGTTGGAGACCGCGAGCGCCGTGGTGGAGGTTGCCCCGTGGGAGGGGGAAGCCGCGCTGGCCGAGGTGCAGGAGAGCATCACCGCGACCCGGGCCGCGTGGACGTCGGTGCCCCGGCGGATCTCCCCGAAGGACTACTTCCCGACCATGGAAGAGCTCAGGGAGCAGGAAGAAGCCCTTCTCAAGGGACGGAACGATCATTTGGTGGCCACGGCGAACGCGCACGCCCGCCCCGCCGATGTCCGCGCCGAGTGGGACACCTACTCGCTTGCCCGCCAACGCGCGATCATCAAAGAGCATCTGATCGCCGTGGTCGTTCACCCCGCCGGCCGGGGCCGCCGGTTCGACCCCGACCTGTTGGACCCGGTCTGGCGGGAAGAGACCTAACCGCCGGGATCGTCGGCCAGGACCAGCCCGAGCAGCGCCGCGACCCGGCGCCGYTTCTCCCGCGACCACACCGGAGCCGCCAACGCCTGACGCCGCCCCCATTCCTCCGCCGCATCGGAGAACACCCGCCGAGACCGCGCCGAACCCGGCACCGGTACCGGTCGGGTGCCGGCCCGCCCACCCACCCGCACCGTGGTCGCGTTCCGTGGCGCACCCCCGGTAGCCATCGGGGCAGAAACAGTCGAGGAGCTACCGGAACCTTCGGTGCTCGCCTGCTGGCCCGCCACGACAGGAGCAGCATCACAGGCGCCGGTGCCGGCATCGTCGGTGGTGTCATCGAACAACGAGAGCTGAACAGAAGCTTCGCTGCTCATAGCCCGGCCAGCCACACGTCGGAACCCGATCCAGCCGCCGGCACCGACATCCCGTCGGGTGGATCATCACCGTGATCCCCGGCATATAGACCACGCCCCGCGTAGGTCCATGCCCCGAGGGCCAACGTGTCGGGATCGCCGTCCGGACGACCGAACGCATCCACCGGCACCCGGCCCGACATCGCCGCACCGATCGTGCGCGACCAGACTCGCCGCACCGTCCGCAGCGCACCAAACGTGGTCGAGTACCGCCGCGACTTTGACAGCCAGTGACCACCAAAGCCCATTTGGTGAGACCAGCGGACCAGTCGCGGGACATCGCCGGAGTCCCGGCCGAGTGCCGCATCCAACGCCGCCGTGAACGTGGCGTCRTGGCCGARCCGCCAGCAGGTCTCCACCAGACGGCGCACATGCGGCGCCAGGATCAGCCGGCCCAGCGCGGCCAGCGACCGCACCGGATGATCCAACGCCCCACCGGCCGCCGCAGACTTCGTGATGTACTTCGCCAGGTAGTTACTGACCCGCCCGACGTCGGTGGGCCCATCCAGCGCGATACGCCGGATATCGACCTGCACACCCCAGCGCACCGCCCACCCATCCCCGGCACCAGCGCCGGCGTCGAGGGTGGCCGCGTCCGGATCGGGAGCAGGCACCGAAACCGACCCGACCACGCCCCGCAGAGCGTCCGCGACCAGCTCACCAGCCGCCCACGCCGGAGGAGCCGAGCCGGGACCGTCCGGACCGTCCACCCGGACCACMACATGCAGATGCACGACCCCGCGTTGTTGCATTTCCGCGACCTTGACGAAGCTCAGCCGCGCCGAGCGGCGTAGCCCCGCCACCGTCAGACCGGCCGCCGCCGCCACCGCCGATTCCGTCGCGTCCCGCGTGGCCTTCCACAACCGGGGAACAAGCGCGTTCCAGACCACCGACCGGCCGTAGCCGTAGCAGTCCGGGCAGATCGGGGAACCGAGCCGGGAATCATCCTCGCGGTGCCGCTCATGACAACCCGCCGGTTTCCCGTGCGGGCACAGTCCCCGCCGGGGGTGACATGCCTGCACTGGACCGGTTTTCCCGCCGTACTGGCGGCGGGAATGCACCGGCCCGAACGACGGCGCGGTCAGGGTGACGAACCACGCCGGATGCCCGGTCACCGTCTCCGGCACGCCCTTGCCGCCCGCGAGCCCAGCCAGGACCAGCCGCCAGGCGTCCCGCTTGTAGACCGCCGAGCACGCCGGGCACGCCGACTCACGCCGGTTGTTGCACCGCACATGCAACACGCCGCCCGGCTCACCCGCCGAGGTGAACGCGCGGCGRACCTCACCGGTACCAACATCCACATGATCGACATGGCCGGAGAGGCGGATCGGCCGGGAACAGCCACCCGCGACCGGCCGGTTTTCGGGCAAGCTCACGCCCACGTCCACGGAAATTCACCGCGTCCTTTCACCGCACAGGCGCAGCCCGACCCGGACGAACCCACAGGCCGGCCGCAGCGCCACACGGAAACGAGAACGAGACAGAAAAAGACCGGAAGATCAACAGCGGCGGACCTCAGCCGCCAGCCGGAGCTACCCGGTCAACCCGTGAACGAGAGAGAACCTGATCACCGACAGGACACGCCACATGCGGCACATCTGCACCCCAGACGGAACGTCAACACGACTGGACGCGAACCACGAGGACACGTGGCCCACGGTGCAGCAGCCCGAGCCCGGTCCTGCCGCTCCCAGGCGGCTCAACGTGGACAGCTCSTCTATGTGGCGTACTGCCTTACATGGCGCAGGGACCGGAGCCCCTCGAATGCCTACATCTACTATACCTATGTCCGTACGAAGATTCTACCTTTTTGAATGAATCGGCGAGCCGTCGAACCTATCCCGGAGGATCAAGATCTGTCCCTACGGCCCCGGCGACCGATCAGGCAGACGCCCAGGCCAACGGGTGCTGTAGGGGAGCCCAGCGGGCCGGAGAGTCTCGGCCCGCTGGGTCGGCCTCTTCGGCTATCCCGCCGCTTCCGCCTGGACGTAGCGGGCCAGCACGGCTTCGATGCGGTCGACTAGCCGGAAGTCCAGGTCGGTGATCCGCTGTCCGGCGCTGTAGGTGGTGAGACTGAACGTCAGTTCTCCCCAGTGCAGTTCGACGTCCGGGTGGTGCTCCAGTTCCTTCGCGGCCTCGGCCACCGTGCCCAGAGCCTCGATCGCGGCGTAGTACTCCACGGGGAACGTCTTGTGGATCTCCTCGCGGTCGGTGGCCTTCACCCATCCGTCCAGCGCGGCCAGACGTCGAGTGACTTCCTCGGCCGGTAGCGGGTCGCGTAGTCCCATGCCCGTTGTTCCTTCCTACAGCGTCGCCAGTTGAGCTTTGACCTGTCGTCCGGTCTCATGGTCATGYCACGGCGTGAGGTGGTGCCAAACTCCGTGGAGCTCCTGCCGTAGCCGCGCCGAACTGGTCTCCCGGGCGACGGTGACCGCGTGCGTCACGGCGTCGGCGGCGGCCTCCGGGTTCCCGGCCTGAGCATGCGAGGTGGCTTGCCGTGCCTGGTACACGCCCTTGTCCCGGCGGGCCGTGGCGGGCAGGGCGGAGATGACCTGCTCCCACAGTGGCAGGGCCTCGCGGCCGAGGCCGAGACGGTTGTAGCAGGTGGCCCGCTGCACCTCGATGTAGCCGGGGGTGCGCCGGCAGGCGTTGAACCACGGGTAGTCGTCATCGACGCGGACCAGCAGGGCCGCGGCCTTGTCCAGGGCGTAGTCTGCGCCGCGCCGGTCGCCGATGAGGGCGTAGCCGTGGGCGGTCTGCTGCATCGCCTGTACCCGGACCTTTGCGCACAGGCCGTTCCCGTCCGTCAGGGCCGCGCTGGTCAGATCGAGGGTGCCGGGTCCATCCTGCTGGTCGGTACAGATCATCGCCTTGTTCGTCAGGGCGTGTCGGACGAGTTGGGTGTCTCCCACCCGGTGGGCGAGTTCGAGAGCCTGGTTCGCCCAGTGCGACGCGCTCACGAGGTCCCCGGCATCCTGGTAGAGCCAGGTCATCAGGCCCGCGTAGGCGACGCTCGTGCGCAACAGGGCGTGCCGTTCGGGGCCCCGGGCCACACGCAGGAACTGCCGGATGAGTTCCTGCTGCACCAGCACCGACGGAATCACGGTGTGCGGCCCCAACGCGGCCTCGGCCCGGTAGTAGCCGTCAAGCTGAGCCGCCAGATACTCGATGGCCTCAGGTGCAACCTGCTGATACGACGCCAAGGGCATGACCGCGCCCCCGACCAGGAACCCGGCACCGCTTCCCGCGAGAAACGTGCGCCGGTCGATGGCCACGATGACCACCTCCCCTACGTGTGCGATCACCCGGTACGGGTCAGCCGGCGGACCCGCGCTGTCTGTGAGCGGTACCCCGAGGATGCCGGGAACCGCCGATGCGGTGGGAGAGCCAACCGGGGCAGGGGGTGCCTCGCTGGGGCGCGGCCGTGGGAGCTTGAACCACAGCAGGTCTTCCGGGATGCACAGGACCTCGGCCCACCGGATGAGCTTCGTAAGGTCGGTCACCGGCTCACCCGACTCGATGCGGCTCAACTGGGTCTGAGTGATGCCCATCCACCCGGCCACCATCTCCTGAGACAGGAGAACAGTGTGATGAGGGTGGTTGCGGTAGGCCGCGATCACCCGGCCCATGTGCCGCTCATCAAGGGCGTCCCGAAGCTGATCGGAGGCGGTCCAGAACCCGGCCRGCACCTCCGGCGCAGCCGTGCCCCGTTCCCGAGCCCGGCGCTGGCAGGGCCCACACGATCCCCGGTCGTTGTCCCGGGYAAGGCGCGTGCCACACCGGCAGTAGCGAGAATCGTCTACCTGGTCACTCATCGCAGTGACGCCCCTTCGTGACCTCCCAGGCCCGGATCGTGCTTACGCAGTCTATCCAGCGCCGCGGGCCGCTCATACCTACGACGCATGGCGCCTATGCGTGCCACGTCTAGTGATCACGAATCGTTGATTTCACACTTGCCCCAGGCCCCGGGGCCGGGTCGAGGAAAGCCGTTCTTCAGATGACGGCGGTGGGCTCCTCGGCCTCGGGTGCCGCTCCAGGCGGAACGTCGAACGAGGGAGAAGACGGACAGTGGAAAGGATGAGTGGAGGCTGGCCGGGTATCCCGCAACTGTCGGGCGATCTTCCTTTAAGGATTCTGCGATTGCAGAGCGATGTTGCCGTCACCGCGATAGAAGAGCTGGAAAGCAAGCTCATCGACTACGAGAGCCGTGCCCCAGTCGACCCCCTTGAATACGCCGCGCTACTGGAACGAATCGAGAACATCACGGAGGAGGCTCAATGGATCAAGAACCAAATAATCAAGATCACGGATGGAGGGGGATCCAGCTCGGGGAGGTGATCGCCCGGCACATCCGGCCCTACGCCGTCCTGAACGGCTACGGTGTGCAGATCGCCACCTTCGCCACCTGGAACGACGCACACGTCTGGGCACACAAGAAAATACAGGACCCCGACGTCATTCTCCCCTTGGAGGTGGAGGACCGGACGCAGCGGATCACGCGGCGCATCACGCGAGAGACGTGTGAACTCATCGCTTGGACGATCTTCACGAAGGTCGGTGGCTGCGAGCCGATGAACGGGGAGGACGGCCCATCGCCTCGCACCCTCGACGAGAGTTAGCGCTACAGCAACCCCCTGTGTAATTCCCTCCTGATCTGGGAGTCGACCGAACGTGGACGAGATGGACGGYAGTCTGACCCTCGACCGGGCCGCGCCCGCGACGATCGTCGCCGAGCCTTCGGCGAGGAGACGCATTGAGCAGTACTTCCTGGCAGTCAACAACGCATTCCCATCGGTGCACGAAGTGGCGACCATCGTCATCACTCACATGCTGCCCRACCGGCCCTTCTTCCTGGACGCGGTGGCGCGAGGGAACGATCTGATATCGATTCTTCCCAAGCCGAAGTCCTGTGACCCGACGACGCGGGCCGCCATCAGCGGCCGGTACCACTGTGATGACCTGGACCGCGATCGCTTCACCMATCCTGCGAAAGTTCTCGCGTACATCGAAGAGCGGGCCGCAGGTCGAGACCTTGTCCTGCTGGATATCGGCGGCTACTTCGCGCCCGCGCTAACCTCCCTGTGTCGACAGTTCAGCGGGCGAATCGTGGGAGTCGTCGAGGACACGGAGAACGGGTACCGCAAGTACCTTTCGTGTGGGAAACCACCCTGCCCGGTTTTCTCGGTAGCCCGCAGTCCGCTGAAGCAGCCGGAAGACTATCTGGTGGGTCAGTCCATCGTGTTCTCCACCGAATCGCTTCTCCKAGAGCACGGGAACATCCTGCACGGCCGCGAGACCTGCGTCATCGGCTACGGCAAGATAGGCYGAAGCGTGGCGAACACCCTCCGAGCCAAATCGGTCCGCACCACCGTGTACGAGACAGACCCGGTGCGCGCCGTCGAAGCCATGTCGCRCGGATTCGCAGTGAAATGGTCAAAGTCCGAGGCGCTGGGCCGCGCCGATGTCATCGTGTGCGCCACCGGCAACCGGGCGCTGGAGGGTGAAGACTTCACTTACCTACGGCCCGGCTCCTACGTGGCGTCCGTGACATCGTCGGACGACGAACTGAACCTCGCCTCGCTCCGCGGAACCTACCGCGTCGACCGGCTCGGCCCACACCTCAGCCGCATGACCTCATGGAACCATCATTTCTATCTGCTCAACGATGGAAATGCGGTCAACTTCGTCCACGGCGCTGCGGTCGGCCCGTTCATCTTCCTTGTCCAAGGCGAGATCCTCGCGGCCCTCGCGCTGCTGTCGTCGGGACAGACCATGGAGCCKGGCCTACACGAGGTCGGCAACCGGGAGCGTGAAATCATCGCCCGGTCCTGGCTGYGATGCTTCAACGAGGAGTGAACCCCCATGCCCGTCACGAACGACGACATCGCCAAGACCATCCGTGCGCATCTCGACGCACACCCGGAGGACGCCGAGTCTCTGGCCCCTCTGCTGGAAGCGGCCCGAGGAAGCGACGCGCCCCTGGCCTCCAGGACGACCACACCCGGCCACGTGACCTGCKGAGTGGTCGCAGTCACCTCTGATCGCCAAGTCCTCCAGATCCGCCACCGCAGCCTGAACCGATGGCTCCTTCCCGGCGGGCACATCGAGCCGGACGACGCCTCGCTCCTGGACGCAGCCCTACGTGAGCTGGCCGAAGAGACAGGGATTCCCCGGGCCTGGGCGAACCCTGCCCTCGAACGGCCCGTGGACGTGGACGCACACGTGATCCCACCGAACCCCGCAAAGCGGGAGCCGGAGCACATCCACTACGATCTTCGCTTCCTCCTGGCCATCGATCCGCCAGCCGGCAACGCCAATGTGGCGCTGCAACTGGAGGAGGTCGCTGACTACCGCTGGGCCCCGTTGACCGAACTGCCCGGCCGTCTGAGCGACCGTACCCGAGCTAACCTCCTCGCTCGACCCTGAATTGATCATCCGGGACCGACTTCTTAGGAACACAGAGATCAAAACGGCGGCCACGACGTCCCCTGATGCAGAGGGCATGATCGCCATCGCTAATGTTCTGTACGGTTTCAAGGCCGCCCCTTCGGGGCGGCAACCCCAGTTGGCCAGCCAGAACGAGGCAGGGGCGCCGCACGCGCCGCGCCGAACAGGACCCCGTCCGCCCCGCCGCGCGCCCGGGGCGGGGCCCCGCCTCCCTCCGGTCGGCACCCCACCCCGGGCGCGTCGGACCGGCCGCCCGTTCGGCGCGTCGGAGCGTCGTTGCGTTCCTGTGCTGTGCCATGCGCCTTGAGAGGGACAGGCGAGATGCGTGTCGGGATGTGACGGGGCTCTGCCCCGAACCCCGGCCCTTTCTCCGGAGGAGGGAGACCGCCGGCGGTGCCGGAGGGCAGCGGCGCGGCACGTCCGCTGGTTCCCCCGCCGGACGGACACCACAGGCAACCCCAGAACCCTCCGACCGCGCAAGGGCACACGCCTTCCGGTGGGGTCGAGCGCCGTCGGTGCCCTTGCACGGCCGAAGGAACCTGGGGTAGGGCTACGCCTGCCCGCCCGACGGAGGACCAGCTCAAGCCCCCGGCATGTCGAGGGTCGACGACCACCCAACCGGAGCGCCGCAAGGCCGACGAGCGGCCCTGTGCCCGTCGGATCGCCTGCCCCCACGGGTGTATGGTCCTGAGACCGGCCGATAGACACCGGAACGATCACGCTTCCTATCCTTCCGTTTCGTCTCGATTAGGATGGATGAAACGGAACGATACGTTATGTGTCCGGTGGGGTTCGTGTCCGTGGCCGCCGCCGAGCGCAGCCGTTCCGGTGCTCTTGGCCGCCGAGTCAGCCCCGCCGCCCAGTGGGAGCAGGCACGCCGCACAGCGCAGCCCTCAAGAACGCCGAAGTGCTCTCAGAGCGCCGCAGCTACACCCGCACCGGCCGACGGTCGCGGACCATGTCCGCCAACGCCACGACGCTTCGAGGATCGAGCCGAACCAGCTCACCACGCAGCCGCACGCCAGTCGGACCCACCGGAGCAGCCAACAGCAGCACGTGAAGCGCCTCTTGGTAGGGAGTCCACGCCGCCGGACCCACCTGGACGCACGGCGGTACCCATCCGGCCGCCATCAGAGGCCGCCGAGCAGGGAACCAAGGTCCGGCAAGGTCCGGAACCGCAGGATCACCGCAGAATCGCCGGGACTCACCCGCCAATGATCGATAAAGAGAACCGGCGGAAGCGTCGCCGTAACGTCCACCAAGTCGCGCAGGCTCGCGCCCGGCGTCATCGCCAGGTCGTACAGACCGTGATCGTCATGCGGATTGATCGTGACGAACGGACGCCCTTCGTACGGGTTGCGCCAGCCACCCCGACCGGACGGCGGAATACTAGACACGGGTCACCCCTGTTCACCCAGGTTGTGATCAAGGTTCCGGTGGGTGGTGCAACACCCGCCGGAACCGCCAACATCACCAACTATAGGGCATGGCGTCCCATAGTTCCGAAGAACAGGTAGGTACGTGGCGGAAGACCCGTTGATCGGTTACCGCGAGATGGCGGAACGGGCCGGCATTAGACCGGGCACGCTGCGTAACTATCGCGCCAAAGGACTACTTCCTGAGCCAGACGACATCTCGGTACCCGACCGACCCAGGTGGAAGACGTCCACCTTCGATGCATGGATGGCCAGCCGCCCCGGAAGGGGTGCGCGTACGGACCTCCGGCCGCCGGACGCTGCCGACTAATCGATCATCCCGCGAAGCGGCGAGCGGCACGGCCACGTCGGTAGAGCTGGACTACTTGCGGTAGCAAGCAACCGAGTGTGGGCAGGTCAAGCGTTGCTGCGACTACTTGCGTACCTGATTCCGTGTGTTGGAAGTGACGGACATCACGGTGTAATTTCGGTTCCTAGACGACCCGCGCCGCTTCTGCCTCGTCCACCGCCGCGCAAAAAGTGAAGTTCGCCAACCTGTTGCGTGCAGCGCTTCACGCCCCTGCTCGTCGACGCGGCGAGGCCGTGCCGGCACCTGCCCGGGGACAGGTGGWTCGTCGACGAGACGTATGTCAAGGTCGCCGGCCGGTGGACGTACCTGTACAGGGCGGTTGACCAGCACGGGCAGGTCATCGACGTCCTCGCCAGCGCACGACGCGACCAGGCTGCGGCACGCCGGTTCTTCACCGCGGCGCTGTCTCACGGCCGCCGGCCGGTCGAGGTCACCACCGACAAGGCCGCCGTTTACCCGCGGATCCTCGACGAGCTGGTACCCGAGGCCTGTCACGTGGATGCCGCGCGGGAGAACAACCGGATCGAATCCGATCACAGCCGGTTGAAAGCCVGGCTCCGCCCGATGCGCGGACYGAAACGGCTGCGCTCTGTCCAGACGATCAGCGCAGGGCATGCCTTCGTCCAGAACATCCGCCGCGGCCACTACGAACTCGGGATCGACACCGACTCGCACGCACGGCTGACAGCCGCGTTCACCGAGCTCACCCTCGCGATCTGATCACCCGTTCGGCAGGGTCAACCATGCCCTGCCTTCCCCCAATGCAACAGACCCGCTGCGGTCGGTCGAGGACCTTCTGGCACGCCGGTCAGGCGTGGCACTCCGGGAGGTGCCCACCGTTGAATTCCACCATTTCCGCGAAGAGCGGCTCGACCGGCAGCGCGGCTGCCGGCGGTGCCCCCTGATGCTCGGCGATCGCGCGGTGCAGGTTGGGGACCAGCCGCTCCGGGTCCTTCCAGCCGGCGAATCGGCCTGCCGAGCATTGGCGGGCCGCCTGGATCGGTGTCAGCCCCTTACGCATCGCGTCTCCGGCGGCGTCCCGCAGCCACAGTAGGTACGCCTCCGTCTCGTCGAAGGCCTCGGGGCCGGCGATCGTTCCRTGCCCGCCGACCACGACTTGGGCACCCGTCTCGCGCATCCGGCGGACAGCGGTCAGCGACCCCGCGACCGTGCCCATCAACAGGAAGGGCGTACACCCCGGCAGCACCACGTCGCCGGTGAACAGCACCTTCTCGCCGGGGAGCCACACCACGGTGTCGTGCCCGGTGTGCGCGGGCCCCACGTTGAAAAGCTCGGCCCGGCAGCGGCCCAGGTGCAGCGTCAGTGCGTCGTGGTAGGTCACCGTCGGTAGCACCGGATCGACATTGCCCCAATTCACCTCCGGCCAGAGGCCGGTCAGTGCCAGCCCCGTCTCCGCCATCTCGGCCCGGGTGCCGTGCTGGGCGATGATCGTCGCCGTGTCGGCGAAAAGGTGATTGCCGAAGGTGWGGTCGCCATGGAAATGAGTGTTGACCAAGTACTTCACCCCGCCACGACTGAGGCCGTCCACTGCGGTGCGCAGCAAGGTCGCGCGCCGCTCGGTGGCCGCGGTGTCGACGAGCAGGATGCCGTCGTCACCCACCACCACGCCAGCGTTGTTGAGACACCAGCCTCCGTCCGGCTGGACATAGGCGAACACGCCGTCCGCCACCTCCGTCATACGTGCCGCCACCGCGCTGGCGGCGGCGCGAGTCGCTGTCACCGGACTTCCCGCTCCTCGGTGGAGGATACGGGCGCCGCCGCGCCGGCCAGCGTCCGGCGGCTATTGGCCCCCAACGCGTCCCGGAGGTAGCGGCGTCCCTCGGCGAGAGAACTGCTCGGGCCGAGCACCGTGCGCAGCGCGTCCGGGTCCAACACGACGGTGTGTCTCGCCGTGACCGAGTCGGGCCCGTCCGGCACCCGATGGAAGATCCACACCCCGCTGTGCCCGAGAAGCGTCGAGGGTGGCCGGGTCTGCTTGTAGGCGATTCTGTCGTTCRCCAGGCACACCCGCACCGACCGGGTGGTGTGYGTCGACCCGTCATCGCCGCTGACCGTGTCCATCTCCAACTGTTGGATGCCCGGCATCTCCTCGGTGAGCACCACACGGCGAACGTGCGGGAGCTGATCCGGCCAGCGGTCCGCCCGGTCGATGAAGTCGTACGCCTCCTCGGCCGACCCGGTGAGCTCGACGGTGTCCTCGAAGGTGAAGACGACTTCCGCGACCGGATGACCGAGCTCCGCCACCCGGCGCAACGCCGCCAACTCTTCGACGCTGTTGCGTTCCAGGGCCGCACTGATCCACTGGACGGCAGCGGCGTCGTCGTCCACCGCGGTGAACTCGTGGTCCAGGATCACCTCGGTGCGGCCACCGGGCAAGGGCAGGACCTGCCAGCGTCCGCTCATCGCCGCCACCGGTGGCTGGCTCCGTTCMTGGCGGAAGCCGATCGTCCGCAGGTGCCGGTCGACCTCACGCCGCGACGTCCACGTCTTGACCTCGCCGCCGACCAGGGCCCAGAGCTGGAAGTGTTCCTCGCTCTCCGTACGCTCGAGGTAGCGCAAGAAGATGTTCGGACCGAAGATCGCCGGCCACCGTTCAGCCTCGGTGAGCAGTTCGAAGACCAGGTCCGCCGGGGCCGCCACCACTTCTCGATGCGATGTCCGGTGCTTCGTAGGCACAGTAGGCGCACCCTTCACGACGTCTGCCGCAGCCGCTCGGCGCTGTTGACGGCGGCGAGCACGGCCTCCGGCGTACGCAGCTCCATGACCTGCTCGTCCGGCAACACGATGCCGTAGCGGCGCTGGATCTCGGCGGCGAGCTCCAGCAGGGCGAGCGAGTCGTAGCCGAGTTCGGTGAACTCCTGGACGGCGAAGTCGCCGTCCAGGGTTCCGCTGTCGTCGGCGCCGGAGTTCTCGACCAGAATCTTTTTCAGGTCCTCGAGGGTTATCAGAGACATGTCTTTCCCTTCGTGAGAGTGCGCGCGCTTGACCTGATCGGTGACTGGCGTGTGCCGGTGTCCGCGAGGATCTGGTCAGGCACGGACGACGACGGCGGAATTGAAGCCCCACCGGCCACGGGCCAGCACCAGCGCGACGGTCATGTTCCGCTCGCGCGGGGCGTTCTGAACGAGATCGATCCGATGTCCAGCGGCGACCTGCGCGTCGTGTGGGGTCGGCGGGATCACGCCCTCGCGCAGGGCCAGACAGGCGGTGACGACGTCGAGGGGGCCGCCGCCCGAGAAGAGCCGCCCGGTCCCGGCCTTGGGGGCGGTAACGGGCACCCCGTAGGGGCCGAACAGCCCGGTCACCGCCTCGGCCTCCGCACGGTCGAGCTCGGCGGTGCCGGCGGCGTCGGCGAAGACGACCCCCACGTCGGCGGTCGTGACCCCGGCGTCCTCGAGGGCCAGTTCCGCGGTCCTGCGCAAGCCCGGCGGTCGGCCCGACCCCGGGGCGGGGTCGAAGGTCGCCGCATACCCGGCGATCTCGCCGTACCGGGAGCGGTCCCCGCGCCCGTCCAGGCTCTCGCCGCCCTCCAGGACGAGGATCGCACCGCCCTCACCCGGGACGTGCCCGGAGGCCGCCGCGGYGAACGGCAGATACGCCTGCCCCGGATCATCCGTGGTGCTCACCGTGCCGCTGGAGAGATGCGCGCCCCGGCCCCACGGGCCGAGTGCGGAGTCGACGCCGCCGGAGATCACCAGGGGCGTGCCCCGTCGGATCGCCCGGCGGGCGTAGCCGATGGCGTCCAGCCCGCCTGCCTGCTCGCCGACGAGCGCCGTGCCCGGTCCGCGCAGGCCGTGCCGAATGGACACCTGTCCCGTCGTCACGGCGTAGAACCAGGCGAACGACTCGTAGACGCTGACGTGCTGGGGTCCRTCGTGCCACAACTTGTCGAACTCGCGGTGGGTGAAGTCGAAGCCGCCGCAGGCATTCGACGTCATGACGCCCATGTCGTACTCGTCCCGATCGTCGGGGCGCACACCCGCGTCGTTGATTGCCCAGTCGGCCGCKGTGAGCGCCAGCCGGGTAGAGACGTCGGTCTGGGGCAGCAACCGGCCCGGAAGGTGCCKGGCGGCATCGAAGCCGGTGATCCGGCCGGCGAGCGCCCCGACATGCCGGTCGTCGAATCTCGAGATGCCGGAGCGCCCCGCTAGCGTCGCCGCCCAGTACTCCGCGATACCCAGCCCGGTCGGCGCGACCACGCCGACTCCGGTGACGAAGACCCGCTGCGTCATGCTGCCCGTCCTCCGGGCTGACGAAGCACCATTGCGCTCTGAAACCCGCCGAACCCGCTGCCGATCGTCAGCACCGTGTCGAGGGTGGCCTCCCGGGCCACGCGCGGCACGTAGTCTAGGTCGCATTGGGGGTCCGGCAGCCGTAGGTTCGCGGTCGGGGGGATGACGCTGTACCGCAAGGCGAGAGCGCAGGCGGCCACCTCGATGGACCCGATCGCGCCCAGGGAATGGCCCACCATCGACTTGATCGAGCTGATCGGCACCCGACGCGCGTGCTCACCGAGGCTGGCCTTGACCGCCGCTGTCTCGTGTAGATCGTTCTGTCTGGTACCCGAGCCGTGCGCGTTGACGTAGTCCACGTCCGACGGATCGAGCCGGGACTGGGCGAGCGCGGTGCGGATCGCCTCGGCCATCTCCCTGCCGTCCGGCTTCAGACCGGTCATGTGGAAGGCGTTCAACCGGGTGGCGTACCCGGTGACCTCAGCGTAGATCTCGGCGTTGCGACGCCGGGCGTGCTCGTACTCCTCGAGCACGAACATGGCGCAGCCCTCGGCGAGGACAAAGCCGTTGCGCGATCGGTCGAACGGGCGCGAGGCCGTCGCCGGTTCGTCGTTGTACGACGTGGTGGCTTTGATGGCGTCGAAGCACRCCAGCACGATGGGTGAGATCGGAGTGTCTGTCGCGCCCGCTGCCATCACATCCACTACGCCGTCCTCGATGAGGTGCAGCGCGTGGCCGATCGCGTCCAATCCGGAGGTGCACCCGTCGGAGACCATGGTGACCGGGCCCTCCGCGCCGACGGTCCAGGCCACCTCGGCCGMCATCACGCTGGGCACCATGTGATCGAACATGTGCGGCGTCAGGTGCCGGGTGTCCATCTCGCGGGTTCGGCCGCTGTCGAACAGCACGAGGTACTCGGCTTCCAGAGAGGTAGCCGCCGCGACAGCGCTGCCGAGGCTCACCCCGATCCGGTGGGGTTCCACCCGGTCCAGCTCCAGACCGCTGTCCTCGACCGCGTCGCGGGTGCAGACCACCGCGAACTGGGCCGCCCGGTCCATCCGGCGGATCTGCCGTGGGGTCAGCCCTTCGGCCTGGGCATCGAAGTCGACCTCACCGGCCACCTGGCTGCGGAACGGCCCCGCATCGAAGAAGGAAATCCGCCGGGTCGCGGTCCGGCCGGCCGTCAGAAGGTTCCAGAAGTTCTTGGCTCCTCCGCCACCGGGTGCGCGTACTCCGATCCCGGTGATCACCACGCGCCGGTTCGGTTTCATGAATTCCTTTCCCCGTGGAGTAGTCACCTGTCGTTCACCGCCTCCGCCGCATGGCGGGCGAAGCCACCCGCCCGCGCKGCGAACTGGAGACCGCTGTGGCCCGCCCCGCAGACGACGTCCCGCCAGAACCGTCCGAGATCCTCGCCGTCGGCCTGCCCTCGGCTACCCGAGCCACGCATCAGCCGGTCCACCGCAGCGGAGAGATACTCCGCGGCCAGCGCGCAGTCCCGACCGTTACGGGACTCCTCGTAGGGCGTCACCGCGCCCTCGTCGAGCACCTGCGCCACCCGTTCCAGGAGCAGGCCCGCCGTGTCGATCTCCCCGCCGGAACGGGCCAGCACCATGTCGTACGCCAGCCGGTCCACCGGGCCGGATATGGCCGGGCCGGGCCGCTGCAACTTCGGTCCGATCAGCGACCACCACCGGTGCAGGGCGCCGCGGGCCGCCCCGAGCAGTGGACCGGTGAGAGTAAGGCCGTTGGYCGCCTTCATCGGTACCTGATGGCAGGGCGCRTCCTCCCCGGGAGCTGGCCCGTCGGCGAGCACCCGCAGGGACACCGAGTGGGACGCCGGAACCCGCACGTCGTCAAGAACGAGCGTGTTGCTGCCGGTGGCACGCATGCCCACGTTGAACCACGTCGGTTCGATCCGGTACGCCGGCCGCGGCACCGCGAAGAACCGGTACTCGTCCCGGCCGTCACGGACCGCCCGGGCGCACACCAGGGCCCAGTCCGAGTGGTCGACGCCGCTCACGTACGGCCACTGCCCGTTGAGCCGCCACGAGTCGCCCCCCGCAGCCGCCTCTCCCCCGGGCATCAGCCCCGCGACGATCAAGGCGTCCGGGCCGCCGGCCCAGACGGCAGCGCGGCCCGCTTCCGGAAGATAGGCTGCCATCCGGGCGGCCGCGGCGATCAGTGACGCCACCCAGGCCGTCGAGGCGCAGGACGCGCCGATGGTGGCCACGGCGGGCAGCAGAGCACCGAAGGTGCCACTGTCCCCCCCGTACCGCGTGGGCACGAAGTGCCGGGCGAACCCCGCGGCGAGCACGGAGTCGATCGACGCACGCGGGAGTCGCCGGTCGGTCTCCGCCTCACGCACGTGCTTGGCGGCCGACACCGCCGCCACCTCCGCCGCCGCCTGCAGAGTGGAACCGGCCGTGGTCAGCTTCATGTCTGCCTCCGGTGGTACGGCACTGGACCTCAGTAGTTGCCGAGACCGCCGCAGACGTTGATTGCCTGGGCGGTCACGGCGGCAGCCTCGTCACTGACGAGGTACTCGACCATCGCGGCGACCTCGTCCGGCCGGACATAGCGGCCGATCGGGACACGCGCGGTCACCMGGTCGTGCGCCTCGGCCTCGGTGACGCCCCAGAGCTTGGCGTAGGTCCCACGGACGGTCTGTGCCATGGGCGTCTCGACGAAGCCGGGGCAGACCGCGTTCATGGTGACGCCGGTCTTGGCCAGTTCCAGGCCCCATGCCTTGGTCRGGCCCACCACACCGTGCTTCGCGGCCGAATATGGTGCGCCGTTCTGCACTCCCTGCTTGCCCCCTGTGGAGGCGATGTTGATGATTCGCCCGCCCGCCCGGCCGGCCAGGCCACCRGCGCGCAGCGCTTCCCGGGTGACGATGAAGACGCTGTTGAGGTTGGTGTTGATGACGTCAAGCCACAGCTCGTCGGCGATCTCCGCGGTGACGCCGCCGCCRCTGCGTCCGGCATTGTTGACCAGAATGTCCAGCGGCCCGAACCGGTCGACGACCGCGCAGATCAGATCGGTGACCTGCGTCCCGTCCGTGACGTCGCAGGCCCGGCCGTCCACGGCGAGGTTCTGTTCCTGTAGTGACTTCACCGTCGCGGCCACATTGTCAGCCGATCGCGCGCAGAGGTACACCCGGGCGCCGCGACGCGCGAGCCGGGTGGCAATCTCCAGTCCGATACCGCTGGTGGCACCGGTGACCAATGCCACCGGCTGGCTCTGCTGGCTCATGTTTCCTCCGATGACTCCGCCATGGTCGGCCGACCCCGACATTGCGGCAGCCCTCTCGAAACGCGGTCGAGCCGTCGTGGAGCACCGGATGGGCCGCCGGGCGGCCGTTTCGAGTGCCTCTCAACCCACTCGCATTAGTTTCGCCGCAGCCCGGACCGCGGCCCGGCCGCGGGTCATCAGGAGAGGAAGCCAATGTCCKCCACCGCGATCAGCACCGATGTCTACACGCAGGTCCAGCAGTTCTACGCCCGGCAGATGCACGCGCTCGATGCCTGCCGCTTCGACGAGTACGCGGYCACCTTCACCGAGGACGGCGAGTTCAGCCACACGCCGGGGCGGCCCGCGGCCCACACCCGGGACGGCATCGCACGCGAGCTGCGGGCTTTCCACGAGGAGCGTTTCGCCACCGAGCCGGTGCAGCGCCGCCACTGGTTCAACATGATCCACCTGATCGAGGCCCCGGACGGGAGCCTGCGGTCCACCTTCTACGTGCTCGTGGTGACCAGCCGTCCCGGTGAGCGCCAGCCCGAGATCGCGCCCAGTTGCGTTGTCCACGACGTGCTGATCCGCGCGGACGGGGGGCTACTCAACCGGTCCCGGCGGGTCGAGCACGACTACCTGCTTGACCTCAAGCGCACTTGAGATTGCAGGCTGTTTCTGACGTCCCCGGCCCTGATGGGCCGGCGTCGGAACATCCGGAGAGGAGATCCATGCGGGCCGCGGCATTCTACACCTTCGGTGGTCCGGAGGTGCTACAGGTGGTCGAGGTTGCCACACCCGAAGCTGGGCCGGGAGAGGTTCGGGTCCGAGTCGAGGCGGCGGGCGTGCAAGCGTACGACTCGTCGGTACGGTCCGGCTGGACACCGCCGGGGCAGACCCTGCGGTTCCCGCAGATAGTCGGCAACGACTTCGCCGGTGTCGTCGACGAGATYGGCACCGGCGTCACAGACTTCCGGATCGGCGACGAGGTGCTCGGCTGGGCCATGCTCGCCAGCTGCGCCGAGTACGTCGTCGTCCCTCCAGAGCAGGTCGTCTCCAAGCCGTCCGGGATGACCTGGCCGCAGGCGGGCACCCTGTCGGCGTCGRCGCAGACCGCACACACCGCGCTGGACGAACTGAAGGTCAGCGTCGGCGACACTCTGCTGATCCACGGCGCCTCCGGCGGCGTCGGAACGGTCGCGGTGCAGCTGGCCCTGGCCGCGGGCGCGACGGTGATCGGAACGGCCGGCCCGGCGAACCAGGACTACCTGCGCTCGCTGGGGGCCACACCGACCACCTACGGCGACGGACTGGTCGACCGCGTGCGAGCCCTGGCACCCGGTGGTGTCGACGTCGCCCTGGACGCCGCGGGCGGCGCGGCCCTGGATGCCTGCCTCGAGGTGGTCGCCGACCGGAGCCGGATCGGCACCCTGGTGGATTTCGCCCGGGCGGACGAGCTCGGCGTACGATTCCTGCGCAGCCAGCGCTCGGGTCAGCGGCTACGGGCGATCACCGACCTGTACCGCGCCGGGCGACTGACGCTGACCGTGTCGGAGGTCTTCCCACTGGACCGGATCGCCGACGCGCACCGTCGGATCGACACCGGCCATGCCCGCGGCAAGACCGCCGTCCTGCTCCGGGGGTGAGCGGCGTGCTGATCGAGGTCTTCTACGACGTGCTGTGCCCCTGGTGCTACATCGGTAAGCACCGGCTGCGGCGGGTCCTGACGGATTTTCCCGGCCGCGACGAGGTTCGACTGCGGTGGCGCAGCTATCAGTTGTCACCGGACGAGGGGCGCATCCCTGGCCCRAYCGCCGCCGAGGCGATGGCCACATGGACCGCACCGGACCAGCTGCCCGTGCGGCTGGCCCTGATCGAGCAGCTCGGCACGGACCTGGGCTTGGCTATCGACCTCGACAAAGCGCGTCCCGTCAACACTTTCGACGCGCATCGGCTGACCCATTTCGCGGCCGACCATGAGCGGGCCGATGCGCTCGTCGAGGCGCTGCTGCGGGCCTACCAGGCGGAGGGGCGGAACGTCGCCGACCACCTCGTCCTGCTGGAGTTGGCGCACGAGGTGGGCCTGCCCGAGGAGGAGACGGGCGCGGTGCTCGCCGGTGACCGCTACGCCGACGCCGTCATCGCCGATCAGCGCCGCGCCGCCGAGTTGCGGGTGAGCGGCGTGCCGACGCTCGTCGTCGACGGCGGCCGGCCGTTCTCGGGCATGCAGCCGCCGGAGATGGTCCGCGCCGAGTTGGACCGTGCCGCAGCGGCCTCCAGCGTCCGGTGACCGATCCACCGCCGGGCGGGGCATCGCCGATGGGCGATGCCCCGCCCTCGGGTGCCGCTTCCGGCGGTACTCCCGGACCGGTCAGAACGTGAGGCCGTGCACGCTCGCCACCTGGTGGAACGCCTCGATGGTAGCCGGCAACGCTGCCAGGGCACGGCGGTATCCGGCCCGCGCTTCGGCGAGCTCCGTACGAACCGACTCGTCGTACAACACGGCCTCSAAAGCCGTGCTGACGGACTCCTCGTCGAGGATTTCCTCGTGGACCATCGTAGCCGCGAACGGGTTGCCGCTCCACGTCGGCCGGACGAGATCGTTCCACCGCATCGGCCAGGTTTGGTACGACGGCAGGGGCCCGGGATAGGCGTCCAGCCACGAGCGTACGGCGGGGCTGGGCTCCCCGATCGCAGCGTGCAGACGTTCGACGCCGTTGTCGTCCGCCAAGTCGAAACCGTTGACGACGGCCACCCCGGGCACATCGGTCCACACCGCCCGTTCCAGGGCAAACGACGGCAGCGAGAGCGCCAGAACGGCGTCCGCGGCGCCGRGCAGGTCGAGGTACTCCCGCGCGCCGTAGCGGGGCCGCCGGTGCAGCCGGCCCTCCGGAAGGCGGCCGAAGGCTCCGAAGTCCGGGCCGGCGACGAGGAACTCGGTGGTKGCCGGCAGCCGGGTGAGGTAGTGCAGCACCAGTTCCGGGATACGCGCCGCCAGTTCCCGGGGCACTGTTGCATCGGCGGAGTCCGTTGTCCCACGGCCGCCGTCCGGTCATGATCGAGTGATGCGTCGGCGTCGTGCCTGTCCACCGGTMCCAGTGTCGGAGTTCGCCGGCTTCCGGTTCCCACCCGAGGTGATCGTCCTCGCCGTCCGCTGGTATCTGCGGTACGYGCTGTCCTACCGGGATGTCGAGGAGCTCCTCGCGGAACGCGGCCTCGAGGTTGATCACGTCACGGTGTACCGGTGGGTGCGGCGCTTCACGCCCCTGCTGGTCGACGCGRCCCGGCCGTGCCGGCACCGGCCCGGTGACAGGTGGTTCGTGGATGAAACCTACGTCAAGGTCTCCGGCCGGTGGACGTACGTGTACCGGGCTGTTGACCAGCACGGGCAGGTCATCGACGTCCTGGCCAGCACCCACCGCGACCAGGCCGCCGCCCGACGCTTCTTCGCCCGGGCGCTGACGCACGGGCGCCGCCCGGTCGAGGTCACTACGGACAAGGCCGCGGTCTACCCGCGGGTCCTCGACGAGCTACTCCCTGGGGCCTGTCATGTCGACGCCGCCCGGGAGAACAACCGGATCGAAACCGACCACGGCCGGTTGACAGCACGGATCCGGCCGATGCGCGGACTGAAACGCCTCCGCTCCGTCCAGACCGTCAGCGCCGGACACGCCTTGGTCCAGAACATCCGCCGCGGCCACTACGAACTCGGAATCGACAGCAGCCCGCACCTGAGGTTGGCAGCCGCGTTCACCGAACTCGCCGCAGCCCTCTGACCAGCAGACATCCGGCCCGTTGGCATACCCAGCTTCCCCATAATGCAACAGCGCCTGTAACAGTGCCGATGCCGCGCCGTACCGGAGCATCCGCGCACCGACACGCAGGTAGCACAAGTGCTACCCTCGGAGGGTGGACGAGATAGGGCTTCGAGAGGTCCGGCAGAACGCCAGCGACCTGGTGCGCCGCGCCCAGGCCGGTGAACGGCTCACCATCACCGTGGCCGGCCGGCYAGCAGCCGTCCTCGGCCCGGTGAGTCCGCGTACGTGGCGGCGCTGGGACGATCTGGCTGATCTCTTCGCGCAGCCGGAGGACACCGACTGGCCGCAGGACCGCACCCTCGTCGACAATTCCCTCACGGATCCCTGGGGGCGCCGATGACGCGCGGCGTCCTCGACACCAGTGTCCTGGTCGCCACAGACGTCACCCCCCTCCCCGGCGAGCTGGCCGTCAGCGTCATCAGCATCGCCGAACTCCAGTTCGGCATCCTCGTCGCCAGGACGCCCCAGGCCCGCGCGACCCGGCTCGCCCGCCTCAGCGCGATCCAACGACGGTTCGACCCGCTGCCCGTCGACGACGCCGTCGCCGACAGCTACGGACGTCTCGCCGCCCGTGTCGTCGAAGTCGGGCGCCAGCCACGCGCACGCACCATGGACCTGCTGATTGCGGCCACCGCCCACGCCCACGGAGCCAGCATCTACACCCGCAACGCCGCCGACCTCGCCGGCCTGGAAGACCTCCTGAGGATCGTCACGATCTAGGCTGGCGCTGTTGCATTATGGGGAAGCTGGGCATGCCAGCGGCCGGGACGACCGTCGGTCAGACAGCGGCGGCGAGTTCGGTGAACGCGGCTGCCA
>NZ_MAQZ01000103.1:0-16763 GCF_001756285.1 Frankia sp. CgMI4 | reverse complement strand
GGCGCACCAGACCACCGAGCGTGACGGCGGCCAGCAGGCCCGCGGCCTTGAGCAGGACCAGCAGGCCGTAGCGGGTGTCCCACAACGGGGTGAAGCCGCCGAGCCGCAGGGCCGCACCGGCGATCCCGCTGATTGCCGTGACGGCCGCCGCCCCGGCCGCGAACCGGCTGTACCGGCGCAGCGCCGGGCCGAACAAGCTCGCCGGCAGCCGCACCGCGGTGAGCAGGCCGAGTAGACCACCCACCCATGCCGTGGCCGCCAATACGTGCACGCCGAGGGCCACCACGGCGATCGCATGATCGCCGGACGTAGCGGCGTGGCCAACCAGGATCGGCGGCACGATGCCGGCGACCGCGACAGCGAGCAGGGCCCCGGTCGCGGTCGTCGTCGTGACTGTACGGCCGATCACCGCGATGACGGCAGCCAGGGCCGCCACGACGAGTAGCGCCCGGCCCTGGGAGGTGGTGGAGACGAAGGAGCGCAGTGAGGAGACATCCAGGACGTCGCCGGCCGGGCGCGCGGAGATCTCGGACAGGGTGAACAGCAGCTCCACGAGGGTGGCCAGCATCCACAGAGCCGCGGCGTTCGCCGCGTACCGGCCGCACCGCCGGGCCGTGGGCGACAGGATGCCCACCCGGGACCCGTTGCCGGCCGCACCGTGTTTCGCCGGAAGAAGGACGGCGGCCGTGAGAAGCCACCCGATCGTCCCCACGGCGGCGATCCTGCCGACCAGATGGGCGAACGGCAGTGCCCAGTAGGTGAGCGTGCCGGACGAAGGCAGACCGGGCAGCCGCAGGGGGCCTGGCCCGAAACCGACGACCAGGGCCAGTGCCACGCATCCGGCCGCGACGGCGACGGGCGCCATCCGTCCGACCGCCGCCGTCCGTCCGCCAGCCGAGGGGGAGCGGCTGGCGGGGATGGTCCTGGTGAGAGCGGCGGCATGCGGAGGAGCGGCCGGAGCCGTGGGCGTGGTGGGGTCTGCGGGCGTGGTGGGGTTGTTCGTTATGGCGGGGTTTTTCCTGGCGGCGGGGGTGTCCATGGGGTCAGCGCGCTCCGGAGTGACGTCGCCGCAGGGCGAACAAGGTACCGCCACCGAGCGTGAGGATACCGGCGATCACGACAGGGAGTATCCAGCCACCGCCACCGCCACCGCCACTGCTCCCGCCCCCGCCGTCCGCGGGTCCCGTATCGGCCGTGACGGCCGTGACGGCCGTGACGGCCGCGGACGGGGCCGGCGCGGCACCCGTGGTCGGACTCGCGGTGGCTGCCGGGGTCGGCGTCGTGGTGACCGGAGACGGGGGCGGGGATCCCTCCTGGCCCGCGGACGCCGTGCTGCCGGCAACGGTGAAGGCGAACTCGCCGCCGACCGGATGACCGTCCTCGGACACGACCCGATAGGYCACCGTGTAGCGACCGTCGCGGAGAGCGGTGAGGCCCTGGTGGACGGTGCCGCCCTCGACGCGGGTGGCACCGGCGGTCACGCCGGCGCCGTCGGCCGCCGTGACGGCGACGTTCGTGTAGCGCGGGGACACCGGCTCGTTGAATGTCAGGATGATCTCATGTGGCGGGGCGGTGAGAGTGYTGTCCGCCACCGGGGTGGTGGTGACCAGACGTGAATGCGCCGATGCGGGGGTGGCCAGTCCGAGCAGGAGCGCCGGGACGAGCGCCGCTGCGAGGCCAAGCGTCACAACCAGGCTGATCGCAGCGGCAAGGCTGGTGGGCCCCGTGCCGCCCGTACCACCGGTGGCGTGGGCGGCACCGGTGAGGTCGGCGAACCGGGTGCCGCCCCTCCCCGGGACTGCCGTGCGCCGTCTCTCAGTCGGCCTCGCCTCTGGTCGCACCCAGCAGATTCTACGCGCCGTAGAAACGTGGCCACCGCGTCCGATCCAAGATAATCAACAATGTTGACGTCCTCCCGCGACGCGTATGTTCCGCTCACTGTTTTCGCTGCCGTTGCTGCTGACGACCGGCCTCGGCTCATCGGCCGAGGCCGGTGGCGGGCCGGCGGTCAGCTGCCGCTGTCGTGGTCCACCGGAGCCGGCCGTGGATGATCGGGAAGGACGATCGGCGCGACGAGCACGGTGTCATGGCCGTCCGCGGTGGTCACGAGCGCGGGCCAGAGGCCGTCGTTGACGCAGTTCTTCGCGAATTCGCTGGCCCGGGCCGGGGGAGAGGCCAGGGACACGAATCGGCCCTCGGTCGTCGCGAGGAGCAGGTGCGCGCCGATCAGGGAGTGCCGCATTGCCTGTTCCCGGTGCCGCCGGCGGCGCGCCTCAAGGGAGACGTGATCCATCGCTTCCTCGGCCGGAAGATSCCAGCCCGAGGTGTTCACCAGTTCCGCCCGGAGCCGGACCAGGCGATGTGCTCCGGTCTCCCCGGTCTGATGTGCCCAGGTCTGCAGTCCGGCGTTCAACCGCAGCTCTCCCTGCACGGCCCAGCTGTCCCAGGTGATGCGGGTCGGTTCCGCCTCGCCGTGGCCGCTCACGGTCTCCACCCGCCGACCGGAGGGGGCGCTGAACCGGACGGTGTGGGGTGGTCCGAGTCCCGCCGAGACGCCACCGCTCGCCGGACCGGCCAGCTCCCATGGATTTGGCCGTGGCGCGCTCAGGCGGGGCAGCCAGTTCCGCCGCGGCCCCGCGGCGGTCGGTACCGCGCTGCCGGGAGGCGCCGCCAACAGGTCCGTGACCGTCACCACATCGTCGACCTGGCGCGGGACGAACTCGTCCCAGCCGCGGGGCTCGGCATCTCCCGCAGGCCGGCCGCCTGGTGGAAAGCGGCCCCCGTCCCCGGGGCCACGATCCACGAAACGGACCGTCATCTGCAGGTAGCGCACCCGGACTCGCAGCGTGACGTCGGGGATGGCGGCGGGGCCGCACTCCAGGAGACACTCCGCGTGGGCGTGCGAACGCTCCTCCGGGTGGGCGAGGGCATAGCACGGTGGGGTCAGCACCCCGATCCGCCGGTCCGAGCCGCGTGTGATGGCGCGGTCGGGACGGATGGGCTCCTCGCGGTAGATCTCGGCGTCCGCGATCGCCGCGGTCTGGTTGAACGGCGAACGAACCGTCATTGCATCCCCCTGCCCTGGATGGGTCTGGCCCGGACGGACGAACGGATGAGCTAGAGAACGGCGATCGCCTCCCCGGCGTGAACCAGCACGGCATCACCGGGATGGGCGTCAACCAGGGCGATGCCCACCTCCTCCGTTCCGGCGGGAGTGCGGACGACGGCGAGGGCTCCGGGCAAGAGGCGGATGACCTCCGCCTCGATGGTCTCCTCCGACCGGGCGATGCGCCCGGCCGCCTCACATACCGGCGCGGCCGGACCGGGATGGACCGAGGCCAGCTCAGCCTCCATCGCGGCCGGTCGGCCCGCGCTCGTGCCGGCGGCCATRCCGACGGTTTTGACGGTGGTCCTGGTCGTGGTCGACGCGGTTGACCTGCCATGAGCGACTGAGCCGGAGGGGTGGCGCCGGGCGTCCCCCGACTCGGCGTGCCTGGTGCCGACCTGTGCGTTCTCGCCGTCCATCGTCGTAACCATCCTCGGGAAGGCTGGCTTCGCCGCAACCGTACGACTCAGAGCCTGATCACACCACCCGGCTACGACGACTACACGACGTATCGATGCCGGTGTCCGAAACATCAACCTGCCGGGACGTCTTCCCCCGGCTCCATMCCCGGACGGGCAGGCTTCATCCCCGGACGGGCAGGGAGTGGTGGCGCCGAACGGGCATCCGGGGCACGGGTAGATCGGGCAGCATGGACGGTGTGAGGGACGGTGCGCGACAGCAGGCGGCGGGTGGCGGGGGCGAGGCGTTCGACCGGCTCTGCTCGCTGGTCGCGGCCGGCGGGGTCGCGGTGGTGACCGGTGCGGGGATCTCCACCGACTCCGGTATTCCGGACTATCGGGGTCCGAACGGGGCACTGCGCCGTCACACCCCGATGACGTACCAGGAGTTCACCGATGATCCCGCGGCCCGGCACCGCTACTGGGCCCGCAGCCATGCAGGGTGGCGGCGGGTGGCCCGGGCGGAGCCGAACCCGGGCCACCGGGCACTGGCCCGGTTGGAGCAGGACGGCCTGGTGACCGGCGTCGTGACGCAGAACGTTGACGGCCTGCACCAGCGCGCCGGCTCACGGCGCGTCATCGATTTGCACGGTAGGCTGTCGCGCGTGCTGTGTCGCGGCTGCGGCGACGTGAGCCCTCGCCTCGAGCTCGACCAGCGTCTGCGGGCGGTCAATCCCGGATTCCATGTCGGCGCCGCGCAGACCAACCCGGACGGCGATGTCACGCTCCCCGACGACATGGTCGCCGCCTTCGTCATGGTGGGCTGCCGCCGGTGTGGCGGTGACGAGCTGGAACCGGACGTGGTGTTCTTCGGTGCGACCGTGCCGCGGCCGCGTGTCGCGGAGGCGCTCCGGCTGGTCGAGGGGGCCAGGGCGCTGCTGATCCTCGGGTCGTCGCTGACGGTGATGTCCGGCTACCGGTTCGTGCTCCGTGCGGCGGAGCTCGACATCCYGGTCGCGATCGTCAACCAGGGTCCGACTCGGGGGGACAGCCGCGCGGCCGTCCGAGTCGACGCGCCTCTGGGCCTGCTGCTTCCCCGTCTCGCCGCCGCCGTGACGCCCCCGTCCGCCCGTTCTCCCGTCCCGTTACCCGCTATGCGCTCGCTCGCATTCCCGGGGGACTACCCCCGGGAGCTGTGAGGATGGGGAGGATGCGATCGGTTTCCCATGCCTACCCGGGCGACCTCACGTTCCGCCGTGCGACCGAGGCCGACGTCGCGGCGATCGTTGAGCTCGTCGAGTCCGCGTACCGGGGGGAGTCCAGTCGCGCGGGGTGGACCACCGAGGCCGACCTGCTCGCCGGGCGGCGCACCGACGCCGCCGCGGTCGGCGCGGCACTGGCGGCGCTGGACAGCGTGGTGCTGCTCGCGCAGGACCCGGACGGAGCCCTCCTCGGCTGCTGCCACGTGGAACGACGGGTCGAGCCACCGGCCCGGTCGGAGCACGCGGCGACCGAGGTGACCGATGCGACCGAGGTGACCCGGTCGGGGTATGCCACCCACGGGCAGGCTGACGCGGAGCGGTGTGGCCCGGATGTATCACCGTTGATCGGGTCCTACTTCGGCATGTTCGCGGTAAGCCCGACCCGCCAGGGCAACGGGCTCGGCGACACTCTGCTGCGGCTCGCCGAACGGCACGCCGTGACGGCCTGCTCCGCGGCCTGGACGGACCTGCTGGTCATCGCCCAACGGGCCGAGCTGATCGCCTGGTATCAGCGGCGCGGATACGTCCTGACCACCAGAACGAGCCCGTTCCCCTACGACGACGAACGGTTCGGCCGGCCGCTGCGACCAGATCTCTACTTCGTCGTCCTCCGCAAGAGGTTCGGCGACCGCCCGGGGTTCAGCGACCGCTGAGCGTGCCGGACCGTCCGTGCCGGACCGTCAGCGTGTCTCCGGCGAGGTCGACGACCACCGCGGAACCGTCGTCGACCTCACCGGCGATCATTTCCCGCCCGATCCGGGTCTCCACCTCGCGTTGCAGGTAGCGGCGCAGCGGGCGGGCGCCATGGACCGGGTCGTAGCCCTGACGGGCGATGAACATCCGGGCCGGCTCGGTGATGTCCAGGGTGATGCGCCGATCCGCCAATCGGGCCCGCAGGTCGTCCACCAGCAGGTCGACGATCCGCTCGATCTCGGGCAGGGTCAGCGGGGAGAACAGCACGACCTCGTCGAGCTGGTGGAGGAACTCGGGCCGGAACGCCCGGCGCAGGTCGGCCGTGATCCGAACGCGGACCTCGGGCCCGGCTGTCCCCTCGGCGTCCGGACCGCCGGTGAGCCGYTCGGACCCCACACCGGAGGTCAGGATGACGACGGTGCCACGGAAGTCGACGGTGCGTCCCCGGGCGTCGGTGAGCCGACCGTCGCTCAGGACCTGCAGCAGGATGTTGAGGACGTCGGCGTGTGCCTTCTCGATCTCGTCGAACARCACCACCGCGTAGGGCTTGCGTCGTACCGCCTCGGTGAGCTGCCCGCCCTCGACGAGCCCGGTCTGGCCGGGTGGGGCGCCCAGCAGCCGGCCGACGCTGTGCCGCTCCTGGTACTCGCCCAGGTCGATGCGGATCAGACTGTCCTCGGAGTCGAACAGGGCCGTCGCCAGGGCCCGGGCCAACTCGGTCTTCCCGATCCCCATCGGCCCGAGGAAGAGGAATGACCCGATCGGGCGGCGCGGGTTCCCGATGCCCGCGCGGGCCCGGAGCACCGTGTCGGCGACGAGCCGCACCGCCTCGTCCTGTCCGACGACCCGGGCGCGCAGGACCTGGTCGAGGCGTCGCAGCTTCTCCCGTTCCCTCTCGAGGAGCCGGGCCACCGGGATCCCCGTCCAGCGGGAGACCAGATCGGCGATCTCGTCGGCGGTCACCATCTCGCGCAGCAACCGGTGGCCGCCCCGCTGGGGGGTGAGCCGTTCGGACTCGTCGGCGAGCCGCCGGTCCAGTTCGGGCAGGCGGGTGTGGCGCAGCTCCRCCGCGGTCCCCAGGTCGTGTGCCCGTTCGGCATCCTCGGCCCGCCGCCGGGCCTGTTCGATCTCCTCCCGCAGCCCCCGGACCCGCCGAATGGCCTGGCGTTCGGCCTCCCACCGCGCGCGCATCGTGTTCGCCGCGGCCCGCACGTCGGCGAGTTCCCCACGGAGCTGGTCCAGTCGGGCGATGCTCGCCGGATCGGATTCCTGCGCGAGTGYGGCCTCCTCGATCTCCAGCCGGACCACCCTACGGGTGATCTCGTCGAGGCCGGTCGGCATCGAGTCGATGTCGGTGCGCAGCATGGCGCCCGCCTCGTCGACGAGGTCGATCGCCTTGTCCGGCAGGAAACGGTCGCTGATGTACCGATGGGACAGCACCGCCGCCGAGACCAGGGCCGCGTCGGCGATCCGAACCCCGTGGAAGATCTCCAACCGTCCTCGCAGCCCGCGCAGGATGGAGATGGTGTCCGCCACCGATGGCTCGTTGATTATGACGGTCTGGAACCGGCGTGCGAACGCGGGGTCGGACTCGATCTGCCGGCGGTACTCCTCGAGTGTCGTCGTCCCGATCAGGTGCAGGTCGCCGCGGATCAGCAGCGGCTTGAGCACGTTGCCGGCATCCRTCTTCCCTTCGGCGGCACCCGCCCCCAGGACGGCGTGCAGTTCGTCGACGAACAGCAGGATCCGCCCTTCGGATGCCGTGACCTGGGCCATGACCGCCTTGAGTCGTTCCTCGAACGCACCGCGGTGCGCCGTCCCGGCCGCCAGCGCGCCCAGGTCGAGCTGGAACACCCTCCTGTTCCGCAGGCTGTCCGGAACGTCCCCGCGGAAGATCCGGTCGGCGAGGCCCTCGACGATCGCGGTCTTGCCGACTCCGGGGTCGCCGAGCAGCACGGGATTGTTCTTCGTCCGGCGGGACAGGATCTGGATCACTCGGCGGATCTCGGCGTCCCGCCCGATCAGGGGGTCGAGGCGGCCGTTGCGGGCGTCGACGACGAGGTCGCGTCCGTACTTCTCCAGCGCGTCGTCCGTGGCCGTCGGCGAGGCGGAGATGATGCGCCGGTCTCCGCGCACCCGGGTCAGCGCGATGAGCAGCCGTTCCCGGGTCAGACCCTGCTCGTGCAGGATCCGGCCGGCCGGTGTCGTGGGTCCCTCCTCGAGCAGGGCCAGCAGCAGGTGTTCGACCGAGATGTACTCGTCGCCGAGGCGGTGTGTCTCCCGTTCGGCGGCGTCGAGGGCCCTGGACAGCCGCTGCGTCATGTACACCTCGCCCGGTCGGACCCCCGGTCGGACCCCCGGTCCGGACACCCGCGGTCTGCGCTCCAGCTCCGTCTCCACCGCACCGGTGAGGGCGGGTGGGGTACCACCCGATGCGACCATGAGGCGCGGGACCAGCCCGTCCGGCTGCTCGACAAGCGCGGCGAGCAGATGTTCCCCGTCGACCTCGGTGTGGCCGAATCGCATCGCCCTGGTCTGGGCCGCCTTCAGCGCGTCCTGGGCGCCCTCGGTCAGCTTGGTCAACTTCATCGGTACTCCTCGCCGGGGCCGTCGCGATGGCCCCGGCCGCGCTGTTCGAGCTCGTCGATGCGGTCGCGCAGGTCCAGCACGACGCCGGTGGCCGCATAGGTAATGCCGAGGTCGCGGCGCAGCCGTTCGATACGCACCGCCCGCCCGACCGCGCGGATCGGCAGCCACCACTGCCCTGCCCGGTCGACGCGCACGTCGAGCAGGCCGAGGGCGACCAACCGGCGGACGATGTCCGGACCCAGCCGGGTGAGCAGGCAGAAGGAGTCCAGTCCGAGAAGATCCAGACCGGGTTCGACGCCGCCCGGGTGGGTGATCCGGGTGACCGGGACGGTCGGGCCGGGATCGCTTCCGACTGCCCATCCCACGATTACCTCCTGCTGATGGATACCTCTTGCTGATGGGCCGATCCGGTGGTCCCCGTCCGCATGGGAGATGTGGAGGGCCGGTCCGGAGGAGCGCACCGCCCGTGCGGCGGAGACCTGGCCTGGGCGCGGGTACGGTCGAGCCAGATCATCTCCGGGTAGTGGTCCGATTACCCATGTGACCGTAGGTCGGATCCGAGGGCGTTCGCAACCAGAGGTGACGACTCAACGACGGATAGGTGTGGTCTCCGGGGATGGCCGCGCTTGCCAGGCGCCTGCGGGCACGACGTCCGATTTCCGCCAGCATGCGAGGCGGGACTCGTCGAGAGTGGGTGGAGTGATGACGGACCAGAGCCGCTACGAGGCGCTGCGTAGCCGGGACGCGCGCTTCGATGGCGCGTTCTTCTCCGCCGTCACCACCACCGGCATCTACTGCCGCCCGAGTTGTCCAGCCATCACGCCGAAGCGGGAGAACGTCCGGTTCTTTCCGACGGTACCGGGTCGAGAACGGGCAGGCGTGGTCGATCCTGGCATTGCGCGGCCAGGGTGTGCAGTTCGGTGGCGTTCTCGAACGTCAGCATCCAGGGGTAGCAGCGGCGTCCGAGCGTCCAGCTGGGACGGTCCCAGTGGTTGCCGGGTCGGTCCAGGCCGGCGAAGCGGTGCCAGTCGTCGACGACTGGGTCCGCGGTGCGCGAGGTGGTCAACCTCGCTGTCAGCGACACCGCTAGGGACGGCTCGCGGGCAGCAGCGGCGCGGTGCGCAGCAGCGCCAGCAGCGGGCGGACCTCGTCGGGCACCGGCTCGGAGAACGTCCGCACCGCGTGCTCCCCGGCCCGGTCGATCTCCAGGGTGTAGACGAACCGGTCCGCGCCGACGTCGCGCTGCTCCCGGGCCTCGGTGGAACCCCGAGCCTCGATGGAATCTACCTGACCGGCATCCGCGGCGTCCGTTGTGGCCACGAGACCGCCGCGGTGCACCGCCTCGCGGGCCAGGCGGCGCAGGTTCTCGGCCTCCTGCTCACTGAGATCGACCGTGTCCAGACCGCGGCGCACGCTGCGCCCGAGAAGCCCACCGGAACGCTCCAGCACGACCCGTACACGTTCCGCGGTGCGCGCCATGAGCCATATTGTGCGCCGTCAGCCGTCAGCCGTCAGCCGTCAGCCGTCACACGCGCCGGGCGTACATGATGACGGCGACGCCGAGCAGGCAGATCGCGGCTCCGGCGAGGTCGTAGCGGTCGGGTCGGAAGCCGTCGACGGCCACGCCCCAGAGCAGGGAACCGGCGACGAAGACCCCGCCGTAGGCGGCGAGGATCCGGCCGAAGTGCGCGTCCGGTTGGAGGGTCGCGACGAAGCCGTAGGCGGCCAGGAACCCGATCCCGAGCCCCACCCAGACCGGCCCGCGGTGCTCGCRCACGCCCTGCCACACGAGCCAGGCACCACCGATCTCCGTGACCRCGGCCACCACGAACAGCAGCAGGGACCGGACGACGCCCACGTGCGTCACGATAGTCAGTATCCTCCCGGCATCGTCATCCTTCCGGCATCGCTCTGCGGCCTCGGAATCCTGTGGCCGGAATCTCGTCGTTACCGCGTCCGTGTTTTCACCCCGTCCGCACCGCGTAGTGTCGCATGGGTACACCGCTCTTTTTCGATGGTTTCCGATGGTAGGACGTCCTGCGATCTTCGGGTGGGGAGGGGTGCTCGGTATGAATGTCGTACGGGATCCGGAACTGATTACCGGCGGGCCGATGCGGCGGCTCGAACCGGATTCGGTGGACGGTCTCGCTCCGCATCGTTTTCCTGGCGCGTTCGGGGAGAACACCTCACCCGCGGCGGGTGAACTCAACGACGGCGGCATCCGACTGCTCGCCCCCGATGGTTCGCTGGYCGCCGATTCTCGGTTCTCGGTGCTCGCCGACCACGAGCTGCGCATGGAATTCTACACCTCCATGGTCCTGGCCCGCCGGCTGGACGAGGAGGCCACGGCCCTGCAACGTCAGGGTGAGCTGGTCCTGTGGATCCCGCTGCGGGGGCAGGAGGCTGCGCAGGTCGGATCCGCCGCGGCCGCGCGTCCCCGGGATTACCTGTTCCCCAGTTACCGGGAACACGCGGTCGCCTGGCACCGCGGTGTCCCGGCGGTCGAGGTGATTCGGCTGCTGCGGGGAGTGAGTCACGATGGCTGGGACACGCACCGTCACAATATGGCTAATTACACGATTGTTCTGGCGGCCCAGACGCTGCACGCCGTCGGTTTCGGGATGGGGGTGCTCCTTGACGGCGCAGCCGGCACCGGCACCGGCACCGGCACCGGCGGTACCGGCGGCACCGGCACCGGCGGCACCGATACCGATACCGACATGGCGGTGATGGTGTATCTCGGTGACGGTGCGATGAGTCAGGGTGATGCCAACGAGGCATTCGTGTGGGCGGCGAGTTTCGGTGCGCCCGTCGTCTTCTTCTGCCAGAATAATCAGTGGGCGATTTCCACGCCGAGCCGACGGCAGTCCCCGGTGCGGTTGRCCCGCCGGGCCGACGGGTTCGGCTTCCCCGGCCTGCGCGTCGATGGTAACGACGTGCTCGCGGTGCACGCGGTGACCACTTGGGCGCTCGACCGTGCGCGCAGCGGTCGCGGCCCGGTGCTCATCGAGGCCAACACCTACCGGATGGCCCCGCACACCACCTCCGACGACGCGACTMGGTACCAGCCGCCGGACGAGATCACCGCCTGGCAGGCCCGGGATCCCATCGAGCGCCTCCGTCGGCTGCTCGCCGCCGAGGTCGAGGCCGGCTGGTTCGACGAGGTCCGCCGGCGGGCCGACGTCGCCGCGGCCGATCTGCGTCGGGACACCCTCGCCCTCGACCCGCCGGACCCCTCCTCGATGCTCGACCATGTCGCCGCGGAGGAGACGGCCGATCAGCGCCGGCAACGGGAGTGGTTCGCCGCGTACCGCGACTCGTTCCTCTGAGGATGATCTGAGGATGACGGGACTCGTTTCTCTGTGGGTGGCGGTCATATCCTCGCCGGGTAAGGGAAGGACGTTCCGCCACCCGCGGCGAGGAGCTCCCCATGCGGCCGACCCCGCAGAACCCGCAGAACCCGCAGAACCCGCAGAACCCGCAGACCGTAGCGAACCGGGAGACCGGGGTGACTGAGGGGGTCGGTCCGGCGGTCTACCCGGCGGCCGGCATCGGGACGCTCCTGTCGACGGATCCGGCCACCGGCGCGGTGGTCGCGAGCTTCCCGGTGATGGAGCCGACCCAGGTGCGGGCGGCCGTGGCGTCCGCCCGGTCGGCGGCGGGCTGGTGGGCGGGGCTCGCGGCGGCACGGCGGCGCGACCATCTGCTGCGCTGGGCGGCGCACCTCGTCCGTCACGAGACCGAGCTGATCGACCTCCTGCACGCCGAGAACGGCAAGACCGCCGCCGATGCCCGCATCGAGCTGCTGCTGACGTTGGAACACATCCGCTGGGCGGCCCGCAACGCCGCCCGCGTGCTGCGGACCCGCCGGGTGTCGYCCGGCCCGTTCCTGGCGAACCACACCGGACGGATCGAGTACCGCCCGTTCGGGGTCGTCGGGGTGATCGGGCCGTGGAACTATCCGCTGTTCACCCCGAGCGGTTCGATCGCGTATGCCCTGGCAGCCGGTAACACGGTGGTCTTCAAGCCCAGCGAGTACACCCCGGCGGTGGGCGCGTACCTGGTCGCGGCGTTCGCCGCGGCGAATCCGGACGCGCCGGCCGGGGTCCTGACCATGGTCACCGGCTTCGGTCCGACCGGTGCCGCCCTGTGTACAGCCGGGGTCGACAAGATTGCCTTTACCGGTTCGCCCGCGACCGGCCGCCTGGTCATGGCGGCCTGCGCGTCGTCCCTCGTCCCGGTGGTGATCGAATGYGGCGGCAAGGACCCGCTGATCGTCGCCGACGACGCTGACGTGGCCGCCGCCGCGCGGGCAGCGGCCTGGGGAGCGATGTCCAATGGCGGCCAGACCTGTGCCGGGGTTGAGCGGATCTACGTGACCGAGGCGGTCGCCGCGCCCTTCCTCGCCGCACTGCGCCGCGAGCTCGACGGGGTTCGTCCCGGTGCCGACCGGGACGCATCCTACGGTCCGATGACGATGCCCGGCCAGGCGGCGATCGTGCGCCGCCACGTGGCTGACGCGCTGGCCCGCGGCGCGACCGCCCTGATCGGCGGGACGGAGTCGGTGGGGGACACCTTCATCGAACCGGTCGTGCTGGTCGACGTGCCGGAGGGCAGCCCCGCCGTGCAGGAGGAGACGTTCGGGCCGGTCGCCACCGTCCGGACCGTCGCCGACGTTGACGAGGCCGTCACGCTGGCCAACGGCACCCCGTACGCGCTCGGTGCGACGGTTTTCTCCCGGTCCCGGGGAGACGAGATCGCCAGCCGGCTCGACGCTGGGATGGTGTCCGTCAACGCGGTGCTGGCGTTTGCCGGGATGCCCGCCCTGCCCTTCGGGGGCAGCGGCGAAAGCGGGTTCGGCCGGGTGCACGGCGCGGAGGGGCTGCGCGAGTTCGTCCGCCCCCGCTCGGTCGCCACCCTGCGGATGCACGTGCCGGGAGCGACCCTGACCACCTTCCGCCGGACGCCGGGTGCGCTCGCCGTCACCGCGGTGACGGCGCGGCTCCGGCACGGCGGCGGCTGGGCCGGCTGGGCCAGCCGGGTGGCCGGGCGGGTCAGGCCGGTCGGCGGGGCGGCCGGGCCTCTCGACAGGCCCCTCGGCGGGCACGTCGGGTCGGACGAGGGATTCCGTCCCGGCCGGCTCCGGCTCCGAAAATCATCCGGAAGTCGTCCAGACGGACGGTGAGCCGAGGCCGGTGCCCGGTGAGGAAACCCAGCGGACCCTCCGCCGCCGGGTCCCATCGTGACCGGTGCAGGGCGAGCCGCCCGGCCAGCCGCACCGGGCTCACCCGGGGCTGACCGTCGAGATCCTGCACCACGCGGAAGCGGACCGGCCACCTGCCCGGCAGCCGCCGTCCCCGGCTTACCGCCGCGGCGACGATCGTCCCGGTGGTGTCCCGGGCGTGCAGGTGGGTGCCGTCGGCGTCCCCGGCCGTTTCCGGTCGTGTGGACGTGCCCGGTCGTTCGGTGAAGACGGCCAGTYCCTTGGGAATCCCCCACAGGGCGCGACCGCCGACCTGGGATGCCGGGCTGTCCACCCAGATATGCGGGACCGTCACGCGCAGGTGCCGCCTGTGCCATACCAGCAAGGCGGCCATGACCTCACGGTAGGCGAGGACGCCACGCGGATCGTAGCGAACCCAGACGGTGGCCACCGGGACCCGGCCGAGAACGGTCACCGCCCGGGGGAAGGCGCCGGCCAGCGCCGCGCGGGGCACGAACCAGACGGAGACGACCATCCTACCGCGCAGCTCCCAGGGTTCGGGCGGGTACGCCACCCACCGACACTAGTGCCCCCGACAGTGCCCCCGACAGCACGGCTTCCCGCCCGTTCCGGTGTGGAGCCCGCCAGATCCGCCGGCCGGGGGACTGACCGGTTCGAATCGGGCGACATACCGGCCATACCCCCTAGCTGGTCGGCGCCCACCGAAGAGGGCATCTAGGTTGGGCCGGGTCGGCACGGAAGTCGGGTCAGCACGGAACCTGGGAGGTCTCATGGCGCTACGTCGCGGACTTGCCGTTTCAGTGATGATCGGTACGTTCACCCTGATGGGCGGGATCGCCGGAACAGCCTCCGCTGYCTCGTCCACCTCCGGCGCGCCGGCGCTGGRCATCGCCAACGCCGCGGCGGTGGTCCGATCGGCGGGGTACACGCCGATCGTCCTCGGCGGTTATGACCGGAGCAACGATCTCAGCGTGATCGTCGGACTGCTGTCGACATCCGGGGACGGGCATCCGCAGCGGGCGTTCTTCTTCCATCGTGGCCGGTTCATCGGCTACGACTCGCCGCAGCCGAGCGCCACGATCCGCTGGATCTGGTCCACCGACCGGGTCGTCGCCCTCCAGTACGATCTCTACCGGCCAAGCGACCCGATGTGCTGCCCGACAGCGGGTGGTGCGACCGTGCGTTACCAGTGGAACGGTTCATCGGTGGTCCCGCTCGATCCGGTCCCGACCGCGAACGTGTCCGCCGCGAGAAGCCGCCGGTGATCCGCGACCGGTGATCCCCGGTCCATGATCCGCCATGGGCCGGGGCCGTCGCCGGGTGYCGCCGGGCGCGCCGCCGGGGATTCATCGCCCCGCGCCTTCGCTGCCCCGCCCGGACAGGGGCCGGTCAGGGGATGGCTGYGACGCGGGGTCGTCCGGCCCGGCTCAGTGCCCCTCGGCGGCCTCGACGAGTTCGGTGAGCACGCCTCCGAGGCCCTTGGGATGGATGAACGCGATCCGGCTGCCGGCGGTGCCGTGCACCGGAGTCTTGTTGACCAGATCGAATCCGGTCATGGTCAGGGTCGCCAGGGCGCTGTCGATGTCGGCGACGCCGTAGGCGATGTGGTGGATGCCCGGCCCCCGCTTGGCCAGGAACTTCCCGATCGGGCTGTCCTCGCGCAGCGGTTCCAGCAGCTGGACGTAGGAGTTCCCGGTCTTGCCGCTGTGGACCAGCAGCATCGCTTCGCGCACCCCTTGGCGCTCGTTCTCCTCCTGGTGCACGACCTCCAGACCGAATGCCTCCTCATAGCGGGGGATGGCCTCGGTGAGGGAAGCCACCGCGATCCCGACGTGGTCGATCCTGGTCAGCACAGCCGTCTCCTCGTTCTGCCGGCCCGCGATCGGGGCCTGTCCGCCGATGTCCCACCGCCCCTGGCGCGAAGCGATGGGGTCCGCACTGAGCCTGCCGGTTCACGATCCCGGCGTCGACCGATCGGCCCCCGTGACGTGAGTGGAGTCCGCGGACGTGGGGTGACGTGGGCGACCCGGGCTGGGCCCCACCCTGCCCGCTGCCTCGCCAGGGGTCCACGCCGCCGGCGTGGTTGTGGATGTTGCCATGGGTGGGCGTTGTTCTTCCAGTGTGCTCACGGTGTGGCGGTGTGGGGTTCGGGGCCTAGTTGCGGACTCTGTTCGAGTCTCCGCAGGACAGGCCGTAGAGTCGAGTGTCAACCATTTTAGCCCGAGTCTTCGAGGCACGAACGTAAGGGTTACGGTGTCCACGACGCGTCGCGATCGTTCCGCGTTCCGCGCGGCCCGCGGAAACACCCGTCAGATAGGTGAGGTTGCCGAGCGGGTCGGGCTTTCGCTGCGCGCGGTCCGGTACTACGAGGAAGCCGGACTGCTTACTCCCGCCGGACGTACGCCGGGTGGCTTCCGTCTGTACGACGACGAGGCCGTCGATCGGCTGCTGGTCATCAAGAAGATGAAGTCGCTGGGGTTCACGTTGGAGGAGATGCGGTCGCTGTTGTCGGTGCGCGACGAGCTGTCGGATTCGACGATCTCCGAGAGTCGGCGGACCGAACTGCGCGAGCGGCTGCATACCTGGGTCGTGCTGGCTGAGGAGAAGCTGGCCACCCTGCGGCAGCAGGCGGGAGTCGCGGAGGACTTCGTCATCGGCCTGCACGGTGATGCGGATCGGACGGTATGACGGACTCGTGAATCCATGGTCACCGATCCGGGGTGGCGGCCGGCGCTCGGGCTCCTGTGGAGCAACCGGAGTCCGTTGGTGACCGACGTCACGGTCGGCGTCGGCCGTGGATTACTAGATCTTTACCGGTCCTGTGTAGCTGCGAGTGGCCGATACTAGAGACGCTTGACACTCGAATACCAGTCGCCATGCTCACGTGATAAGGGTTGAATTGTCCATAACCAGCAGCGCCGGGTCTTCCGCCGATGCCCGTGACGGCCGCTACCGGATCGGTGACGTTGCCACCCTGGTGACCTTGTCCCTGCGTACCGCCCGCTTCTACGAGGATGCCGGCCTGCTCGCGCCGGTAGGCCACACCTCGGGTGGTTTCCCGCTGTACGACGACGACGCACTCGACCGGTTTTTCCTCATCAAGAAGATGAAACCGCTGGGGTTCACGCTCGAGGAGATGCGCTCTCTCATCACATTGCGTGAGCGGATCAGCCAGCCCGATCTTGCCCCGGATCATCGCAGGGAACTGCGGGAACGGTTGAGAACCTGGGTTACCCTGGCCGAGGAGAAGCTCGCATCCCTGCAGGAACAGGTGCGTCTCGCCGAGGACTTCATGATTGGACTGCGGGACGATACCGCCCGGTCGCTGCGGGAAAGTCCGGATCACCGGGACGTTGCCGATAAAGACGATCTTGGTCCCGGTCGCCTGGACAGCTCGTTCCTCGATTTTCTCGATGATCCCTTCGGGCCCGAGGAGAACTGACCCGGCCCGGCATCACGAGGCACAGCGCCCCCACCGGCCTGGCCGCGGT
>NZ_MAQZ01000102.1:0-24588 GCF_001756285.1 Frankia sp. CgMI4 | reverse complement strand
TCAAGGCACGACTACGGCCGATGCGCGGCCTGAAACGCCTCCGCTCCGCACAGACCATCGGCTCCGGGCACACGTTCGTGCAGAACATCCGCCGCGGCCACTACGAACTGGGCGTCGATCCCGATCTACACCACGCGGGGGGACTCACCCATGCCGACCCCCGGAACCGGCTGACGGCTGCCTTTACCGAGCTCACCCTGGCCATCTGACCGCCCACCCGAGACGGCTCCACCACGCCCCGCCTCTGCCCAATGCAACAGCGCCTCGACAACGCGCTGCGGCTCCTGCCCGCGACCGGCAGCCGTGGCAGCCACGGCCTGTTGCAGGACCAGTATCTACGGGAACGAAACCTGATCATCGACGGTATCGGGGAAGCGGAGCGAGCCGCCGCGGAGCAGAAACGGTGGGACGCCCAGGAAGCAACAAACCAGGAGTTGCGCCGGCTCGTGCGTCCGCCGCTGTCCATGCTGGCCCAGCAGGCGGGYCTTTTCGCCGTCATCGCACTGATCTTGGTCAGAGAGCTGCGGAAGGTGAGCGCCAGCGCATCGCTGCATGACCGCCTCTGGCAGGAGGTCCAGCTTGGTGGCAGCCTGCTCGTCGTCGCCGTGGCCGCGGTCGGCATAGCGGCCCTTGACCGGCGCCGCCGTAAGCCGAGGTAGCCGCCTGCTGGATCTCGGTCAGCTCAGCTCACCACCTGCGCCGCCTGGCCCCGTCTGGCGGCCGACGAGCAGGCCCACCGGCTGGCGTTGGACACGCTCGTCGAAGCATGCGTCGCGGCGGCGTTCACCGCGAAGAATCTCGACTATCCGGATCTGGCGTACCTGGCCGCGACCCGCGTCGAGGCCCATAGCGTCGGCCATGGCGTCGATGTCGCCGGTGCGGGTCGGGGGTGACCTGACCGGGGCGGACCCGTGGGGGCACGGCGGATCCCGTTCCACGCTGCGGCGATCCCCGGTGCTAACACCGGGTTGCTTGCTCCGTCGCCATGTTCACGTCCACGGCGCCGCCATCGACCCTGGCGGCGCCGTGAACGTCCGATCCCCGTGCCGCGGTGGCGTGGGGTGGGATGGCGGACCGGCTACCGTCAGCCGCCACGCATCGTTCTCGCCGATCCCACCCGCCCTCAGAACGGCAGGCGATAACGGAACGTAACCGTCGTCGGGGCGGTGTCGCGACCGCAGGTCCCGGCCCAGGCGCCCGGAGAGGACACCCCGTTCATGATCGTTCCCTGCACACAATTGCCGAATGCGCACACAATGCGCACACAAACCCATTTCGATCTTGAATAGATGATCTTCGATTTCGCAAAACCGCAGGTCAGAGACCATCTGTCTGGAGCCGGCGAGGGGACTCGAACCCCTAACCGCTCGATTACAAGTCGAGTGCGCTACCAATTGCGCCACGCCGGCGGGCGATCTAACGATACCCGACCGCCGCACTGAGACGCTGAGGCCACCGGCCGGTTCGCCGCCGGCCCGGCAAGATCAAAAGGGTACCCGTGGCGTGCCCCGCCGGTTGCCCGGCGCGAACCCGGCGAGCACCTACAACCGGTCGACGTGTCGGCACCCGCTCCTCGATCGTGAAGCGGGCGAGGAGCTCCAGCTCGGCCAGCTCGGCCCGGTCGACCCAGTCGACCCGGTCAGCGCCGCCATCGGGGTACCCCGAGCGGCACCGATACCGCCGTCCACATTCTTGCCACCGAAAAATGTGGTGCCGGAATCGGTGAACAAATTTTGTCACAGCGGTTGTCGGGCAGTTCGTGGCGGTACGGTCGAGCACGAGGCCAGGCGTGCGGGAACGCCGTAAAGTGCCGTCTCCCGTGAATCGTCTCCAGAATTATCGGACGACGAGCTCCACCAAAGAGCCCCACCAAAGAGTGATTGACGTTGCTTGTCCGCGAGATAGGTTGTCCAAAATAGCGAAGGGCCAACCATGCTGATCGTTGCGTTGACAGGCGTCGCACGTCTGTGTGCCCGCCGTCGCTGGATCGCGGTCGGCATGTGGGCGGTGCTCCTCCTGCCCGCGGTGTTCTTCGTGATCGCGGGTCACGCGCAATACAGCCACGATGTGACGGTTCCCGGTTCCGAGTCGCAGCGGRCAATGAATCTGGCGCGCAAGGTGATTCCGGGCGGCGTCCTGCCGGACACCGAACAGATCGTGCTGCACRCCAGGCGCGGCACGCTGGCGGACCCGCTGGTGCACCGACAGGTCGAGGAGCTGCTCGCCGATGTCGGGAAGCTGCCGGGGGTACTCACCGTCGCCGACCCGTTCGGACCACTAGGCAGGATGGTGCTGGGTGTGTCACCGGTCAGTGCCGACGGGCGCACGGCGGTGGCTCCGGTAATCATGAAAGCGTCGGCGCTCGAACTCGACCTCGGCGCGATCAAACGGGTCTCGGCCACGGCCCGGTCCTACGGCGGTCCCGAGCTTCAGGTGGAGCTGGGCGGACCGGGCGCGACCGCGCTCACCTCGGCCGGCGTCCCGATCCGACCGCTGCTGGCCGCTCTCGCCGTCGCGCTGGCGGTCTTGTGCCTGACCCTGCGTTCGAGGGTGGCCGCCATGATCGCCGCTGTCGTCGCGGCCATGGCCACCGTCACCACCGTGGCCGTCACGACAGTACTGTCCCACCATGTCCTGACTACTCCCTTCGCCGCTCTGCTTGGCGGCATGATCGCCCTCGGGGTCAGCCTGGGCGGGTCCGTCCTGGTCGTGTACCGGGCGCAGACCGCGTTGGCACGGGGTGTGGGCCCGGTCGACGCGGCCACCGAGGCGATRGTGAAGTCGGTCGCCGCCCTGGCCTCCGGTGGCGTGTGCCTGAGCGTGGCGATGACCGGCGTGCTCCTGCTGGACCTGGGCCCATTCACGGGAGTCGCCCTCGCGGCCGGGGTGGCCGGGGTGCTCAGCGCCCTGGTCACCCTCACGCTGTTGCCAGCGCTGCTCGTCCTCGGCGGCACCCGGATGCTGGGCTGGGTCGGACGGCATTCCCTGACCACGACGGGTCGTGGCCTACCGCACCGGCCGGGCGTGCGATCGTGGTGGGCCAGGCAGGTGGGGCGCCACCCGGCTGTCGCCGTGGCCGTGGCGTGTGTGCTGCTTGTCGCCATGGCGGCACCGGTGGTAACCCTGCGGCTCGGTGGCGCCGACGCGGGCGCGGAGCCCACGTCGGCCACCGCGCGACGCGCGTATGACGTGGTCAGCCGCGACTTCTTCAGCGGTCTCAACGGGCCGATGCTCGTCGTCGTCGACCGGGGGGAGGGCAGCCGGACCGTCRCCGTGACCGACGTCGTCGCCGCCCTCAACACGACGCCGGGGGTCAAACACGCATACGTTTCGTTCGACAGTCCCGAGTCGGGCCTGGCCCTGATCCAGGTACTGCCGCAGGCGGGGCCCCGGTCGACGGACTCCTACGATCTGGTGCACCGACTGCGCAACGACGTCCTGCCGGCGGTACTGCGGCCCACCGTGAGCCGCGCTTACGTGGGCGGGCAGGCGGCGTTGTTCGCCGACATGGCCGCGGACTTCCGCGACGCGCTGCCGATGTTCGCGTTCGTGGTCCTGCTCGCGGTGGGCGCGCTGACCTTCCTCACGGCGTCCTCGCGCGTCACCGCCGCCGTGCTCGCCGTTTCGGAGCTGTCGTGCGGCCTTGCGACGGTCGGTGTCCTGGCGACGGTCTTCCAGCAGGACCGTTTCGCCGGGAAACTGGGCCTCCAGGCCGGTCCGATCGAACCGTTCATCCTGGTCTTCGTGCTGGTCGTCGGGTTCGGCCTGTCCCCGGGCATGAACCTGAGCCTGCTGAGCAGACTGCGCGAAACCGATGCGCCAGGCTGGCGGGCGCTCGAAGGCGACGCGGTCAGCCGCGGCCATGCCGACGTGGGGCACGTCGTCCTCACCATGAACCTCATCATGATCCTGGCGTTGTCGGTGGTCGTGGCGCAGCCGTCCCGCACGCTGAAGCTGCTCGGGGTGGGTCTGGCGGTCGGTGTGGCGCTCGACGCATTCGTGGTGCGAGCGGTCGTCCTCCCTGCGCTGGTGCACCTGGATCGGCGCCGCGAAACCGCTGGCGGCGTACCCGCGCAGCGCCGGCCGGCGAGGGCGGCCACGAGGTCGTACGACCCGCCGTCGGCGCCATCCCACGCGGGCAACGGCACGCGCGGCGGCCGTTTCTCCCGGAGGAGTACATAGGGATGGGACCCGGGCGTGTTGCGTTACTTCCCCGTTATCGGTAGGTAGGGCCGCGCGAAACCTTCAAAAGTTAGATCATCCAATTCTACGGCTTACGGGCCACGGCGCCGTATCCATCCACTGCGGCAAAGCCCTCGGCGCCGTCCGGCTGCCACTGCGAGATCGACACCACACCCGGCTCTAGAAGGTCCAGACCGTCGAAGAAACGGGCAACCTGATCCGGACTGCGCAGGATGTAGGGGRCCGCGCCCGTGTCGTCATAGCCCTGCTGGGCTTCGTCGAAGCCCTCGCTGGTGTTGGTGCTGTCCCACAGCAGTAGATAGCTGCCGGACGGGACGGCGGCCRCCACCCGCGCCACGATCGCCCGTGCCTCATCAAAGTCGGYGACGTGCCCCAGGATCCCCATGAACATGACGACGATCGGCTCGTTGAAGTTCAGTACGTTCTTGGCACCAGCAATGATCCGGTCCGGATCGTGGAGATCAGCGTCGAGATAGGTTGTCACACCTTCCGGTGTGGTGTTGACCAGCAGGGCGCGGGCGTGTACTAGTACCAGCGGGTCATTGTCGACGTACACGATGCGGGAATCGGGTGCGATGCGCTGGGCGACTTCATGGGTGTTCTGCATCGTCGGCAGGCCAGTGCCGATGTCGAGGAACTGGTGGACGCCCCTCTCGCCGGCGAGGTGGGCCACAGCCCGGATGAGGAACCGCCGGGACTCCTTGGCCAGGGTGACGATCCCCGGGAACACCTTGATGTAGGCGTCGCCGGCCTCGCGGTCCACCGGGTAGTTGTCCTTGCCGCCCATCCAGTAGTTCCAGATCCGAGCTGAATGCGGCGTCGTCGTGTCGATCTTCGAATGGCCCGTCGGGTTCCCGGTGCCATTGTGCTGCTCAGCCACGTCTCTCCTTACGCTGGCTCGGCCGGGCGAACCCGGCGAAGCAGGAAGATCCAGTCGGAGTGTGGCCTGTGGGCCAACCTCGGCTACCGATTTTAGGGTATATCATCGCAAATAGCGGCGGATCAACTGCTGGGACATGTACTCTCGGCCGGCCTGTGGGGCGCCAGAAGTCGGCTTGGGCCTGTGAGCTGGGACGATGTGCGGCGCGGCTGCCGGCATCATGGTCACCTGCGTCGGTGTGGCTGTTCTATCTGTTCTGTCTGATCTTCGTTCGGGTGTGTGGGGCTGGCTGGTGCTGCTCGGCCGGTCGTCGGCATCCAAGGACATCGAGTTGCTCGTGCTGCGGCACGAGGTCGCAGTGCTGCGCCGCATCCACCCGAAGTCCGTTCCTGATCCGTGACCGGGCGGGACAGTTCACCGCATCGTTCGACGCGGTCCTCGCCGACGCGGTCCTCGCCGACGCCGGCATCACCGCGGTCGCGATCCCGCCCCGAACTCCCAGGCGGACGCCTACGCGGCCCGCTACAGCGAACGACGCCCCACCGTAGCCGCGATCTTCAGCCACCACGGCCCGACCAGCCCGTTGCTGATCTGACCAAGAAAAGGACCACACGTCGCCCCGCCCTCGGCGGCTTGATCAACGAATACGAACGGGCCGCCTAAAAGCCTAGATCAACGCCGATGACCCAGTTCTGGCACCCCGCAGGTTTCGGTCGGTCGATTTGACGCGTCCGGGCCCACGTCCTTCTATGACTTCATGACTGTGAGTAGTCAGTTGATTCGAAAGGTGCTGCTGCCTGCCGTCGGGCTGGGGGTCTTGTCGGCGCTTGCCGCGACACCCGCGGCCGCCGACGGTGGCCGCGGCGGGCCGACGCCCGGCTCCGGCGCCGCGGAGACCTTCCTTCAAGCGACACTCATGCCGTTGAACCATTCCGGCGCCCGCAGCACCGCTACCGCGATCCTGCGGGGCGACCAACTCACCATCTCGATCTTCAGTCGCGGGCTGGCGCCGGCTCTGCCGCACGCGCAGCACATCCATATCGGTGGCCGCCATGTCTGTCCACCGCCGAACGTGACCGGCACCGGCGTCCACGGCCACTTCCGGACCGTTGACGGCAACCCGTGGCGTGGCCCGGTCGCGGTGTCGCTGACCACGTCCGGCGACACCAGCCCGGCCAGCGAGCTGGCGGTGGCGAGGTTCCCGGTTGGGAATGCGACCTACCACCGCACGTTCACGGTCACCCCGGCGGTCGCCGCGCAGTTGCGGGCCGGTGAGGGCGTGATCGAACAGCACGGTGTCGACTTCAGCCACAACGGCCGCTACGACGGCCCCGGCCGCAGCGAGCTCAATCCGGCCCTGCCCGAGGAGGCGACCGACCCGGCGGCCTGCGGCCGGCTCGTCCCGGCGCCCGATGGCCGGCGGCACGCCCAGGTGAACTGATCGGCCGTCGTGGCGCAGGTGGGGCACCTGCGCCACGACGGGCGACCGTAACGAAGTCAGCGAACGGATGGGTTCATCAGCGTGGCATCCGGCGAGTCCGCCGGGGTCGTACGTCGGCCGCCCAGCCGCGGCGTCCAGCGGGGCCCTGGTGAACGAGCGCCAGGCCCGCGTCAGTGAGCATCGGTTGCAGACCACGCAGGATGTCGAGATAGGTCGCGCGTGCTGCGAGCGCCACGCCGGCGCGTAGTTCCGGGCGTCGGTGCGCGGCGGCGCCATGGCGCACCACGGCCAGCGCCGCCATGCTGGCCGGGCCAGGAGTKGGGTTCGGGTCTGCCGGCGGCGGAGGCTTGCCGCCGCCGAGTGCCTCGGCGAACCGCAGATACCAGTCGCACAGCTCGGTCGTCTCCACCGTGACCGCTTCCTGGGCTGCGGCCAGATCGGGCAGCGCGGCGGAGATCTCTATGGTCGAGGCGATCATGTTGACGCCGCCCCCGGCCCGCAGGATGTCGGCCGGCCAGGGCACGTCGCCGGCGTGCAGCAGCTGCGCGGTCCGGCGCAGCCGCAGCGCCCCGCCGACGACGGTCATGAGCGCGTCGACGTCGAGCCGGCCGTCAGGCTGCTCCGACAGGTACTGACGGACCGCGTCGTCGAGCAGCCGCCCGGCGCGGATGGCATCGCGGGCCGCGGCGGCCACCTGCTGGTMCCGGCTGGGACGGCGGAGGGCCGCATCGTCCGAGCCCGCGGTGTCGGCGTCCTCTGTTCGGGATGCGCCGGCTGTTTGGGATGCGCCGGCTGTTCGGGAGGCGCCGACCCGGCTCACGAGCACACCGATGGTGTCCGCGGGGCCGTCCGGATGGCCCGACATGTCGGTATAGGCCGGGTCCAGCCAGGGCGAGGTTCGCGGCCGGGCGCTGGGCGGATCGTCATCACCGGGTGCCCGCATGACGACCAGGGCGAGGAAAGCCGCGCCCATCCGATAGGCCGCGGCGGCACGGTGCCGGATTACCGCCGCCGCTCCTCGCGGCCACAGCAGCGCTCCCACGGCCAGGCTAACCCCGAAGCCGATCATAACGTCCTGAATGCGGACCAGCCCCACCCGCCAGCCTAATGGTTCAACGATGTTGAAAAGGATGAGGATGGCAACGGTGAAGCCTGCCTGGCCCAGCGCGAAGAACGACTTCCGTCGCATGTAGCCGGCGACGAACACAGCCAGCGGCAGCAGCGGCCACGATACTACGGTGTGGGTACCGATCAGGGCGACGAACAGGCCACCCACCACAATGCCGATCCCGGTGCCCAGCAGGTCCCGCAGGATCGTCGAGCTGGTCGCCACCACGTTCGACCGCAGCACCGACAGGGTACCCAGCACGACCCAGAAGCCGTGCTGCACCTCGGTGTTCTGGGCCAGGGCGACAGCGAGGGCGAGCCCCACGGCGCCGCGGACGCTGTTGCGGAACCACACCGACCGGATGCTGGCATATCCGGCGGCCAGATCGGTGGCGGCGGCGCCTCGCCGGGTGAGCCGCCTTAGYCTGGCGGGCCAGCCACGCGGCCGCACCCAGGAGCGCAGCGCCGGTGCCGGCGCGGTCACCTGCAGCACGTTCGTCGCCAGCTCCCGGGTCCCCCGGGCCAGCCTGCGCAGCCGGAACGCCTCGGCGATCGCGAGGTCCGCCGGCGGCTGCTCCGACTCGGCGACCACGAGATCATCCATCTTCTGGGCCGATCGGGCGCTCCACCCGTCAGCGTCCGGCGCCGGCCGGCTGACTTGCCCCTCCAGGTAGTCCAGCAGGGCCGTGCGCATCCTCCGCTCAGCCCGCTCCAAACGGTCCAGGCCGAGCCTCTCGCTCGGCCGTGGACCGCGGTCGAGTCGATCGGCCGCGGCGGCGAGCGTGGCAGCGGCGGCGGTGTGGATCTCGGCAGCTTCGCGGGGGAAGCATGCCGCCGCGATCCGATTCCGGTCCGCACGCGGTTCGGCGAACGGGACCAGCCAGTTGACGTCCACGACGAGATACCCCAGCGCCGCGGTGCGCCCGCCGACACCGCTGGGCCGGTGCGCGGTCTCGGCGAACCTGCGGCGCAGGTGGAACACGTCGGTCCAGATCCGGGGAACTTCGTCCGCCCCGGTCCCGTCCGCCCCGGTCCCGTCAGACTGCGGAAAAGGCATGGTCGTCCACGCCACCCCGGCGGCCATCGACCGACACGCCTGGGCCAGCGCGGCACGCAGCCGTGTTGGGGGCCGCTCCGTCCACAGCACCATGGCCGCGGTGACGGCCACCACCATGGCGGCCCCCCAGCCGGCGAGCCGTTCCGGAATGGCGGACACCGGGCCAGGCGTCATCACCGACAGGACGAAGGCCATCAGCGTGGCCCGTCCGGCGGCGGCGAAATACGCGTTGAGGACCCCGGAAAACAGCACGACCAGGGCGACCAGCGCGGTCACCGGTGCCGCCAGCCAAGGTGTCCGGGAGCACAACGCGCCGATGACGATGAGCGAGACGGTGATAAGCACGAACGCGACGTAGGCCAACAGCCTGGTCTTGGTCGGCCCGGTGAAGTCGATGAACTCCAGCAGGGTGTAGGCGCCGAACCAGGCGAACAGGCTCAGCCGCACGTCCCCACCAGCCAGATAGGTGACGGCCAGCAGCGTGGGGGCGATGAAGGCAACCCGGACGGCCGCCTTGAGGTTGATCAGCCCGGGGTCGTCGGGGAACGCTCTGGTGAGCCGTCCCAGCCATCCGTCCTGCATCGGCCCCTCCACCTCTGCCCTGGACCATCGCCGTACCTACTTAAACCGTCCTAGCCGAACTGTCCTAGCCGACGGCCGGTGAATTTGGGGGACCTGAGTACGGTCTGCGGTCCCTGAACCGTGCCTGGCTTCCCACAGTTCGGCCGCTGCGCGATCATGCGGATCCGACCTCGTGAACGTTGGTGGTCACCGCGCTCGCCGGCCGTGCTGTCCTCGATCAGGGGCACCTACGAGGAGGCTTATCCAGGCCTCTCAGCTCAGATGATCTAGATCATGCATTGTCGTAGGGCAGGGCGCCGCTAAGGATCTTGATTGAAGGGTTCTGAWTAGTCCTCCTGATCTATGTGGAGGATCTCCGGTCCGCGCGGCGGCACCGGTCGACGTCATTGCCTCCGTCGATGAGAATCTTGCCTGTCGGTATGCGGAGGCCTGGCACGAGGTCATTGCCGAGGGGCCGATCGTCGTGGCGCGGCTGTCAGCCTGGCCGAGCTATGTTCGCGTTCATCCACGGCCTGGAGGTCAACACCGGCGACCCGGCCGAGCCGGAGCGTCCGCTGACCTGGGGTGTCGAGCCGGTCGTGCACGGACTTCGATGCTGTGCTCGATGGCCTGTCGCCGAGGGACCATGTTCGTGGTGCGCCCAGGCCGATCGGGCGCTGGCTGGCACCCAGAGCCAGGCGCAGAGTAGCGACGGAAGCCGCGCGGGCGGGGTTGTTCGCGGCGGCGCGTGCACTGTACTCCGCGCTGGAGGCGGACCTGGCGGGCAGYGCCGCGGCGGGGTCGACAGCCGACGCGCTCGAGGAGCTGATCCACGATCGGGGCAGGGAGGTGCAGCGGGCGCTGCTGCAGGCCTGTCTGGACAGGCTCGCCGAACGGGAGACGCGGGCCGGGGTGGCGCCGGTCGCCACGGTGGAGCGGTTCACCGGGCAGCGGGTCGGCGAGCGCCAGGCGGTCGAGCTGGCCCGGAACTGGCTGACCGCCAAAGCCCCCTACCTGACCGCCAAAGCCGCCTACCTCGGCTACGACACCGCGCTCGCCAACGGCTGGCCGATCGCGACCGGCGTCGTCGAGGGCACCTGCCGCCACCTCGTCAAGGACCGCCTCGACCTCACCGCCACCCGCTGGGGACTCGAATGAGGTATGAGGCTCACTGAGCGAGCGTCCGTTTGGGTTGATGGTGGTCTGTCTAACTCTCGGGGCGGCGGGGTCCACGTACTGACTTTTCTGGACCGGCACCTGCCGGCAGGCCGAGGGGCATGCGGACGGATGACCACCCGCCCATCGTCCAGGATTTCCGCCGCTCTGAAACGTTGTTCAACCGAGATTTCAAGAATCCTGTACAGTGCGGCACTTTGTTCCCTTGGTGCGAGTTCCACCCTGCTGCGGTCATCTTCTCAACCAGCACGAAGYGATGTGCTCTGAATGCGACTCGCAGGTGCCGGACGTCGGATGCATGAGGATACATTCATATCGGTTCTCGGGTTTGACGTCGCCCGACTCGGCTGCGGTAACGTCCCTCCCGTGCCGGCCGGTGCTGGCCGACACGCATCCGGATGTTCTGCTCGAGAGGAGAAAGAGGGAAAATGGCTCAACAGCAGCAGGTGCAGCAGGTGGAACAGCAGCTGCGGCAGAACTGGCGGCAGATTCGTTACCGTATCCTTGACCAGTTCGGTCAGGTGAGCCCGGCGGACCTTGACTCTGCGACGAGCGTCAACGACCTCGTCCAGCGGATCGCGGACAAGACGCACCACAGCGAGCGGTACGTCGAGAACCGACTCCTGGAGCTTGCGGGAGTAGGCGCGGGTGTTCAGGGTGGAGGAATCGCTGGGGAGCGTTTCGCCTCGGGGCTGGGCGGCGAGCAGCAGCAGCAGGGCCAGCCGTTCGGCGGGGGTCAGCAGTAACCCGACAGACGGGTGATCCGACGACACCGTCCGGAACACGAAACTCCGCCGGGTTGTCGGGATAATTACTGGTTCCGATCGTTCGATTCCGGTCGCTCCGGGGGTACAGCTCAGGCCGTCGCCTTCAGGAGCGACCGGAATTCGAGCAGTTCATCGATCAGCTCGATGGTCTTCCCATCGCGTGGTAGCCGCCGCAATTCGGCCAGCATCGCGTCGGTTTCCTCGAGAGTGGGACGCTCGTTAATAGTGGCGGCTATCGTCACAATGTCGTGCATAGCTGTAATCACCTCACCGTGCTGAGATTACCGGTTGGCCTGCCCGRCTCGAGGGTGGAAGCCGGGTGATACGTAGAAGGAGGCTCGCACGGTAGGGTTTCTGGGGCGTAAATCAGTGTTTCCTTCGCGTTAATGTATCTCTGATGAAGCTACAAAACGTGACGAATGATGCGTCGCGGGTTCTGCACCTCACTATCCGTAGGGCCTCCGCGGGTTCACGGATCTTGCTCCGCGGGTTTATGGATCTCGGTGACCGCCCGCGTGCRCACGCACTTCCTTTCCTACCGCCCCGGGTGGCCCGACGGCCGTCCAGCCGCCCRCCACCGACCGCATCCGGACCGTTCCTGAAGCCTGGCATTGTCCGCCGCCTCGTGGACGCCCTGCCCAGCGGTGCCTACCTCGTCCTCACCCATGTCCTCACCATGCAACCGCCGGCTTCGACCCGGGTCCCGCGGCCTGCACGACCRCGGCCTGCACGACGTTGTCGGATTCCGCGTCGTCGAACTGAGGGGCCTGGACCGGCTGGCCATCGATTTTCGTTCATGGGCCCGACGCCGTCTGGCTGCGGTGCCGGTGTCTGTGTGGGCGGGCCACCCCGCCCACACAGACACCTCCGGGTGAGCGCCGTAGGAGGGGTACATCGCTCACCACATCTCCACGTATCACCCAACAATACGCGGAMAGGCCATAAGCATCTTGGGCTGATGTTGCCCATCTCGGGATGGTCCGTCTGGGCGGGGTTGTCGTTCTTGTCGCGTAAGACGCCTCTCTCGGTCGACAGGTTGCGACCCTCGTGCCGCCTTTCGTGATGTCACACCCAGATCTCTACGGAGAGTAGCAAGATCTGCACGAATCGAAGCGATCGACGATACCATCCGGTCATAGGATCACTGGATCGACAATTCAGTMGGGTTATGGAACAACGAAGCGGGTCGGCTCGTCGTCTATCGCAGCGGAACGGATCGGCTCTGCGGCGGCGACGGCCGCCGCGGGCCGCCGTACCCGGGCGGTTCCCCCCGCCGCCCGTGGGCGGACCGGRCCGGTTGCCCCCTCGCCCGGCACGGTCCGCCTCCATCAACCCACGAGGAGCCCATTCCGGTGATTGAGCACGCTGTCCGCATCGCTCGGACGGTCCTCGTTCCCCGACACCACTGGGCTAGGAGGCAGCGCGTGACCCGCATGGGCGACGGCCGCGACAGTACGTCTGGCGACCGGTCCGCGGTTGCCACGTTCTCAGCCTCCTTCCATGATGTGGTCGCAAACGTCGAGAAGGTCATCCGCGGCAAGCGTGAGGTGGTGGATCTCGCGACGATCTGTATGTTCGCCGACGGCCATCTCCTCGTCGAGGATGTCCCCGGTCTGGGGAAGACCTCCCTGGCCCGCAGCCTCGCCGCGTCGGTGGGCGCCGGCTGTCATCGCATCCAGTTCACGCCCGACCTGCTGCCCGCGGACATCATCGGGACGATGGTCTACAACCAGCGTGCCGGCGAGTTCGGACTCCGCGCGGGCCCGGTGTTCACCAATCTTGTCATCGGCGATGGGATCAACCGCGCCTCGCCGAAGACGCAGTCGGCTCTGCTGGAGGCCATGGAGGAGGGGCGGGTCACYGTCGATGGGACCGGCTATCCGGTACCGCGGCCCTTCATGGTCGTCGCGACGCAGAACCCGATCGACCTGGACGGCACGTACAGCCTGCCCGAGGCCCGCTTGGACCGGTTCCTCATGCGACTGCGGATGGGATATCCCTCCCTCGCTGCGGAGCTGGAGATCCTCGATGGTCGGCAGGTGGGTCGGCGCATCGAGGATCTGAGACCGGTGATGCGGGCGGAGGACGTGGTGGCCCACGCGGCCCGGACACTCGCCATCCATGTGGCACCCGCCCTCCGGCGGTACATCGTCGATCTGGTCGCCGCGACCCGCACGCTGCCGGATGTCGTCCGCCTGGGGGCGAGCCCACGAGGCAGTATCGCGCTGCTTCGGGCCGTCCAGGTGCGTGCCGCGTCGCAGGGACGGGCCTTCGTGACCCCCGACGATGTCAAGGTGCTGGCCAAGCCGGTCCTGGCACACCGGCTGGTGCTGAGCCCCGAGGCGGAACTGCGCCGCGTCATCGCCGAGGACGTCGTGGACGAGGTCGTCGAGACCATCCCGTCCCCGCGTCGTCTCGTCGGCATCTGACCGTGGCACTCCRGTCGGCCGACATCGGGTGCCGGACGGGCCGGCGGATGGACCTTGGACTCCGCCGGATGGACAGCATGGCCTCGACGGTGTGGCCTCGACCGAGGGGCCCGTTCCCGGCCGTACTCGCGCAACGGCTACAGATAGCCCGAACAGGCCGGTACCCCCGGAATGGGCTCGTTCTGTCCGTCCAGGGTGACGACTGTAGCCGGTAGGTACTCCCATGCCTGGCTGTATCCGTGTTGGCGCGGATGTCCGGTGGGGCGCCCGGTCGCCTTGCATGCGCGCACGAAACGACGCTCGGCCGCGGGATCCCGCAGATCGGAATGCATCACCTTGACGGCGGCCCGGCGATCGAATATCTCCTGTTCCGCGCGGTAGACCGTGCTGAAACCGCCGTGCCCTATCAGCTCGAACGATCGGTACCCCTCGATCATCACCGGCTCCACGCAGTTYCCGCGTCTCGTCGCGTTCTGGCCCGTCGCGTTCTGGCCCGTCGCGTTCTGGCCCGTCGCGTTCTGGCCCGTCGCGTTCTGGCCCGTCGCGTTTCGGCCCGTCGCTCAAGCCCAGCGCAGTCCCGCCCCGCCCACCCTGCTTGCGACGTGGGCGCACCCGGGAGAGTGGGCTTTGTCCGAAAGATGGGACTGTGCCCGGAAGATGGGACTGTGCCCGGAAGATGGGACTGTGATGGTGCCTGCCGGCGTCGTGGGGGCGCTATGCCGCCCCGTGCGTGTGGCGTTGCCGATGACCGCACCGATGTCCGTGTGGTGCCGCGCCGCATGCCGTATGGAAGAACGATGCAGGAGGAACGCGTGGCGGACGAGCGTCGGCCCTTCGCCGACGACAGCGGGACCCCCGAATCRGTCTGGCAGGGATGGGATCCGGGGTGGGCGGAGCTGGACCTGACCGTTCCGCCCACAAACGCGGTGATCGTGGCTCCCCACCCGGACGATGAGGTGCTGGGCATCGGTGGTCTGATGACCATCCTGTCTACGCTGAGTGTGTCGCTCACCGTTGTTGCTGTGACTGATGGTGATGCATCCCATCCCGGATCTCCGACGCTGTCGCCGGCCGAGCTTGCGCGGCGACGGGTGGCGGAACAGCATTCCGCTCTCGCCGAACTCGGCCTGGCCCAGGTACCGGTGCATCGGGTCGGCCTGCGCGACGGGCGGGTCGCCGGGCACGAGGAGTTGTTGGCCGACCAGCTGGAACCGTTGCTCACCGCCGACGGGTGGCTRCTCGCGACGTATGCCGGGGATCGTCATCCAGATCATGAGGCGACGGGTCGGGCGGCGGAGATCGCCGCCGCGCGGGCGGGCACCSGGCTGCTCGAGTACCCCATCTGGACCTGGCACTGGGCGGTGCCGGACGACCCGCGAGTTCCTTGGGCCAGGGCGCGACGGGTGCATCTTCCCGTCGACGTGCATCGGGCCAAGCAGCGAGCGGTCGACTGCTACCGCACCCAGATTGCTCCGCTTTCAACCCATCCGGCCGATGCTGCGGTGCTTCCGGCCGAGGCCTTGGCGCGGCTCCTGCGCCCAGCCGAGACGGTCTTCGTCTGACCGTTGCGGGTCATGAAGCATGAGTAGGCGCCTTGCTCGCAGCCACCTGTTGCCGGATGGCGGCCCCACAGCCGGAGCAGGTCTTCGAGCTCACGTCCGGTTGCCCATGCGGTGACACGGGCAACCGGACGGTCAGGGCCGGGACGCCGGTCGGCGGGGGAGACCCGCGCGTACACCGCGGCGGCTCCCGCGGGGCGTTCGACGGCGGACGGCTCGACCAGGATCAGCTGCCCGACCGGGCGCGCCGGTACGGGCAGCTTCCCTTCCCGAAACCAGCGGTAGGCGGTGACGTAGTGGGCACCCGCACGCTGCGCCCCCTGCTTCAAGTTCACTCACACATCGCATCACTTACTCAACAGCCAGCAGGTCGCTGCCCCGCGGGGACATCTCCCGCAGCGGCAGGCTGCGGTCGTCGAAGGCCGCGGTCGTCGAAGGCCGCGTCGTCCGCGGCGGTGATTCCGAAGACGCTCGGCCTGGTGCCGATCCAGCGATTGATCAGCCAGTGCAGCAGGTTGATGGTGACGATCGCCGGAGCGACGACGGCGGCGACCCCGGGAATCGCCGGCTCCAAGGCCAGGGACAGCACGATACTCGTGATGCCGTTCTGTTGGGAAGCGGCCAGATAAACCCGGTCACGTCGGGACATGCGGTGGGTCAGAAGGTAGCCGACGAGACCCTGTGCGGCGAAGGCTGCGGCTCCCAGAGCGGCCCCGTGGACAAAGGCGATTCCGCCGGAGAGAAGCAGGYCGAGCGCGACCGCCGCACCATAGAACGCGACCCGTACGGTCCTCTCCACGAGGTGGGGGAAGAAGTCGTCCCCGCGCTCGGGGAAGAGCTTGGCATCGGGACGGAGGATCAGCCCACCGATTGCTACCGCCAGCATGAGAAAGAACCCTGCTGCCACCATGATCAGACCCGTTGTCAATGCCAGGGCGCTGGTCGCGTTTCTCTTGGCGCCCCGCCACAGCAGGGCGGTGAGGGTGACGAGKCCGAGGTTGAGCGCCAAGCCGACGAAGAAACCGCTGACTCCCGACGGTCCACCGAGATCCGGCGTCATCGCGGGCTGGTCCTTGACGAACGTCGAACCGACCGCTGTGACCAGGGACACAGTAAGGAGTACCGTCACGGGATCGTCGAAGGCAGCCCAGCTGCGCAGGAGATCCTGACCGCRTTCGGACATTCGCGAACCCGAGGTGAGCGTGGCTACCGACAGGGGATCGATCTGGGCGACCACCACGCCAAGAAGAAGGTACAGCGGGTCGCCGAGCGCGAGGGCCAGGGCGCCACCGATCAGCAGGGCCTTGAGGGCGACGCCCACGGTGACGACGAGCACGATCCGGCGGATGTCCGCCCAGGCCGCGCGGGCGATCCCCAGCGTGGCGCCGTACAGGCCGACCGYCAGCAGCACCGCGATGRCCATCCGATAGCCGTGCACCTTCGAGATATTCGGCAGGTGGAACAGCTGAAACAGCGCGCTGAGCGCGACACCCACCCCGATCAGGCTGACCAGGGATGCCAGCTGGCCGAAGGACTGTGCTCTCTGGAGCRATCTCATGGCCCGGTCGGGTTCCAATGGTGGAACGGCTGTACCGGTCTCCCCGCTGGCACCCCGGCGACCGCCGGGCTGCCGGGATGCGGATACGCATCCGTGCCCTGCGTGTGGAGTGACGGGATAAGGGCGCATCGACCTCTGAACAGTGACCGAAGGCCCTGCATCGAGCTCTACCTCCCCGTGATGTTGGACGGCGGAAAGAGGAGTTCTCCTCCTACTTGCCATCGCCCAGAGTGGTCGCCGTGCAATGAAGCTAGTGCAATGAAGCTCGCGCAGCCGGCATCCGTAGGTTAAGTCCAGACGCCGCACCGGTTCAACCCCAGGCGGTGGTTGCCACATGATCAATTGCCATGGCGAATTTTTTGCCGGGTAGTCGACGATGACGGCTTACTGGCCGTCTTCCTATCCAGCTCGTGTGATGACGCCCTCGTGTCTGTGTCCGCGTTCGGCCTGCCCGGCCGCACCTTTCATGGCGGGCGTCGGCGTCGGATGGTGCAGATGAACCGTATGATGCGCGTGCAGTCCGGCGACCCGGCGATACCTCGCATTTCATCTGTGTAGGTGTCGTCCGCGCGGGTGGGAGAGCATCGGGAGGGCATTCCAGGGGGCATGGCCCGGTTTTTCGACGTCAGTCCTGAAGCACATCTCGGAATCTTGATGTTTCTTGATATTTTTTGTAGAGTTGTGACATGTGTCTAAATATATAGTTATCCGCGGTCGTATCGCCTACCGGCGGGCGGCCTTGACGCCGAGGCCGCTGCCACCGCCCGCGGGATCGGATGGCGGACGAACGATGAGCCCGTKAGCCCGTGAGCCCGTGGTCGGGGCCCACGGCCCCACGGGTTCGTGTGTTCATGTTGCGGACAGGTTTCGGTGGGGGACGCTGGTTGGCCCGCGGGGCCCCCGCAGCTAGTGTTCGGGGAGTGGAATCGTGGCTGAACGCAGCCGGCGTCGAGGGGACCGGCGCCAGTTGGGAGTCGATCATTCGCTACTGGTAGGCATCCCCGGGTCATCCGTGCCCCGTCCCACAACTCCATACCGATGCCGCTCACGCCCGTGCGGGAGAGTCCCGGTCGCTCGCCGTTCGGGACGCCGAAGGAGCAAGCTCTCCCCATAAACTCTCAGGCCCCCAACCGCCGGGTCAGGCAACTCTGGAAAGTGGACGCCGTGGGGTGTCCCGCCGACGGTGAAAGCCGCGTTCCCCGCCCGCAGCTCCCCGGACTGCCGGCGGCGGCGCTGGTGAAGCTCTCAGGTCAATGACAGAGGGGGAGGCCCGCCGCGGCGCCGGCATGATCCGTCGTCGCCCGACCTCCGGAGCAGTCATCATGCCTGACGTCACCCAGTACGACGACACCCCCTATGCCGATGGACCGGCCACGGCTGCCGATGGACCGGCCACGACCGCCACGACCGCCACCATCAGTCCCGCGTCGTCGCACGCGCGGTCGGGGGCGCCGCGACAGGGCAGTGCCGCGGCGGTGGGCAGGAACGGTGCGAGGCGGCTGYCCGCCGCGGCCATCCCGCGGTTCGCCGATCGGCACATCGRCCCGGACCCGTCATCCCAACGGGAGATGCTGGATGCGCTRCGGGTGGAATCACTGGCCGCGCTCACCGACGCGGCCGTCCCGGCAAGCATCCGTGACCATGATCTGGATCTTCCCGCGGCGCTGAGCGAGCCCGCGGTGCTCGCGGCCCTACGCGCGTTCGGTAGCAGGAACCGACCGGTTTCCTCGATGATCGGGCTGGGATTCCATCCCGCGGTGATGCCGGGAGTCATCCAGCGCAACGTCCTGGAGAACCCCGCGTGGTATACGGCGTACACGCCGTACCAGCCGGAGATCTCCCAGGGCCGCCTGGAAGCGTTGCTCAACTTCCAGACGATGATCACTGATTTGACCGGCCTTGCGGTGGCCGGAGCCTCCCTGCTGGACGAGCCGACCGCGGCGGCCGAGGCGATGCAGATCGCGTTTCGGACGGCGAAGGGTTCCCGCGCGACGTTCCTCATCGATGCCGACACCCTCCCGCAGACCGTCTCGGTGGTCGCGACCAGGGCGGAGGCGCTGGGGATCAATGTGGTGGTCGCGGATCTCGCAGCCGGACTCACGGCCGTGGGCCCGGCGCAGCTGGATGCGGCCTTCGGCCTGCTGCTGTCCTATCCCGGGCCGGCGGGCGTCCTGCGGGATGTGCGTGCTGTGATCGCATCGGCGAGGGAGCGCGGCATCGTCGTCACGATCGCCGCCGATCCGCTGGCGCTGACCCYGCTGCGGGCGCCTGGCGACCTCGGCGCGGACATCGCGGTGGGGAGCACGCAGCGGTTCGGACTACCGCTGTCCTTCGGAGGCCCGCACGCCGGCTACCTCGCAGTGCGCAAGGGGCTGGAACGGTCCCTGCCGGGGCGGCTCGTCGGGGTGTCGGTCGATGYGGACGGCGCACCCGCGTACCGGCTCACCCTGCAGACCCGTGAGCAGCACATCCGACGGGAGAAGGCGACGAGCAACATCTGCACGGCCCAGGTGCTGCCCGCGGTACTCGCCTCCATGTACGCGGTCTACCACGGCCCGGAGGGCCTGGCCGGGATCGCGCGTCGCATCCACGGGCACGCGGTGCGCCTCGCCGAAGGCCTGCGCGCCGCCGGTGTGACGGTRGTGCACGACGCGTTCTTCGACACCGTCCTCGCCGCGGTGCCGGGCCGGGCCACCCAGGTGGTTGCGGACGCGTTGGCGCGGGGCGTGAACCTGCGGCTGGTCGACGACGACCACGTGGGTATCTCCTGCAACGAGACGACGGGCCAGGCCGAGCTGGAGGCCGTCCGGTCGGCCTTCGGGGTGGGCCCGGAGGCGACGGCRGRCATCACTTGGACCGGGACCGGGACCGGGACCGAGATCCGGACCGGGGCCTGGACCGGGTCCGTCGCGGCGGCGAACGATCATCTCGTGGCCCGCGCGGACCAGGCGGACCAGGCGGACCAGGCGGACCAAGCGGCGGACGAGCCGGTGGCGCTGCCCGCCGAACTGGTGCGTACGGATCCCTACCTGCAGCATCCGGTGTTCCACGACCATYGGTCGGAGACCGCGATGCTCCGCTATCTGCGTCGACYGTCCGATCTTGATCTGGCTCTTGACCGGGGCATGATCCCCCTGGGGTCGTGCACGATGAAACTCAACGCGACCACTGAGATGGCCGCGGTCACCTGGCCGGAATTCGCTGACATCCATCCATTTGCCCCGTTGGACCAGGCCGCCGGATACCTCGCGATGATTCAGGACCTGGAGCGTTGGCTCGCGCAGATCACCGGATATGCGGGGGTCTCCCTCCAGCCGAATGCCGGCAGCCAGGGTGAGCTCGCCGGGCTGCTCGCCATCCGGGCCTATCACCGCGATCATGCTGTTCCCGGATCCGTGGTGCGAAACATCTGTCTCATTCCCTCCTCGGCGCACGGGACGAATGCGGCGAGCGCCGCGATGGCGGGAATGCGGGTGGTCGTCGTCTCCTGCGACGACGACGGAAACGTCGACCTGAACGATCTGGCCCGCAAGGCCCGCGCGAACGCGGACGCCTTGGCCGCGCTGATGGTCACCTACCCGTCGACCCATGGTGTGTACGAGGAGGGCATCGGGCAGGCGTGCGCGATCGTGCATGAGGCCGGCGGTCTGGTGTACGTCGACGGAGCGAATCTCAACGCTCTGGTGGGGCTCGCCAGGCCGGGGCAGTTCGGGGCCGACGTGAGCCACCTKAACCTGCACAAGACGTTCTGCATCCCGCATGGGGGCGGGGGTCCGGGGGTCGGCCCGGTGGCCGTGGTCGAGAAACTCCTGCCCTATCTGCCGAACCACCCGCTGCGGCCGGAGGCAGGACCGGCCACCGGAGTGGGCCCGATCTCGGGATCCCCGTGGGGCTCGGCCGGAATTCTTATGATTCCGTGGGCCTACATTCGGATGATGGGGGCGGACGGCCTGCRCCGGGCAACCTCGGTGGCCGTCCTGAACGCCAACTACATTGCCCACCGGCTGCATCCGTACTATCCGGTGCTCTACGCGGGCCGGGACGGGCTGGTCGCCCATGAGTGCATTCTGGACCTACGGCCGTTGACGAAGCTGACCGGCGTCACCGTGGACGACGTGGCGAAGCGTCTCATCGACTACGGTTTCCATGCTCCGACCATGTCATTCCCGGTTGCCGGAACACTGATGGTCGAGCCGACGGAGAGTGAGGATCTCGGCGAGATCGATCGTTTCTGCGACGCAATGATCTCCATTCGGGCCGAGGCGGACAAGGTCGGAGACGGTATCTGGCCGCGGACCGACAATCCCCTGCATAATGCTCCGCATACTGCACAGATGGTTACCGCCAACGAATGGTCACACGCTTATCCGCGATCGGTGGCGGCCTATCCCGTCGCTTCGCTGCRGGCCGCCAAGTACTGGCCCCCGGTACGTCGGATCGACGGCGCCTATGGTGATCGCAACCTGGTCTGCACCTGCCCACCGGTGGGATCCTTCGCCGCGGAGCCGGTCGACGAGCAGATTCTCGCCGGAGCCCGCTGAGGACGGGATGCCGGCGCGGCCGCCGTCGATTTTCTCCATCGCGGCGGCGGCCGATGCGAGGTCGAACGGTCTCGCTGGGTAGTCTGCCGCGACTTCTGAACCCTTCCCTTGCGGAAGGGTTCAGAAGTCGAACTCTTTCGTGACGTAAGGATTATCGGTCGAGCGGGGTCGAGCGGGAATGAAGTGGACTTGAAATTCCTGTTACTGGTCTTGACCGTGGATCATGTTCGCCCAATAGTGGTGTACTGACTGTCATAATGGGTCATTCGGCGATGACACTCCGGCAGGTCACCGCTTGAACAACAGGAGGTCGCGGCGGATGGATCCTCGGATGGAAAAGCAGCTGGCAAGGRCCCGGCGGGTGGCGGTCGACATCGGCCTCGGCCCGGCGCTGAAGCTGGTGCGTGACAACGTCGTTCCTACCGCCCGCCGCAATCGCAGCGACGACCGGCATCTGGCGCTGCTGCTGTCCTTCGTCCTCCGGGAGGACTCGAACTGTATCGACGTGGGCGCGCACAAGGGTGACGTTCTGCGGACCATCCTCCGGCACGCCCCGGGAGGCCGGCACGTCGCCTATGAGCCGTTGCCGCACATGGCMGCGGCGTTGACCACCGATTTCCCGGCGGTGGAGGTACGACAGGCCGCGCTCGCCGACCAGCCGGGGGTGCTGCCCTTCACCTACGTCCGCAGCAGGCCCGCCTACAGCGGGCTGCGTGATCGGGTGCCCGACAGTGAGGACGTCGAACGGATCGAGGTGGCCGTCGAGACGCTGGACGACGCGATGCCGGCCGACTACCGGCCAACCTTGATCAAGGTTGACGTCGAGGGGGCCGAGTACGGGGTGTTCAAGGGCGGCCAGAAGTTGATCGGCTCCAGCCGGCCGCATCTCGTCTTCGAGTTCGGTGCCGGTGCCCGGGACTACGGTACGACGGCCGACGAGATGTACACGCTCGTCGACAATGATCTCGGACTGCGCATCTTCGATCTGGACGGCGACGGTCCTTACACGTTGCCCATGTTCCGGACGACCTTCGCGTCGGGGGCGCACTTCAACTTCGTCGCCCACCCCTGACCCGCGTCGCGGAAACGTCCGCGACGGCGGTCGTCGGCCTGACTTGCCGATCATCGGCTCGTAGTGGTCCGGGCGAAGCTCGCCCTTCGTGACCGCGCCAGTCGAGATCCGTCCGGACGGGGCGAATCCCGCACAATGATCGGACAAATGATCGGACAATAGTGCCCATCGGGCTTCAAATGTTCCTGTACGAAGAGCAACCATTCGATACGGTTTCGGTAGGTCGCGGYGTCCGACCCGTCGAAACCAGACGGGTGGGCTCAGTGGCGCTGTAGGTGCYGTGAGCGGCAACGGAATGCCGCAAGGCACCACAGGCGTACGTGGCCGGTACGCGTACCACCCGTACGTCCACACTGAGAGGCTGCTCATGGCCCGGTCCCTCCGGGGCGGCTGTTCACCGCCAGCCGGTCCTGCACGGTCGACAGGTTCGATTCCCTCGGTCAACCCGACAACGAACGCCCATCAACGGCATCACGTTCAGCTGGACGACGCACCGGCCCGGACCTCCCGGTGGACCCCGGCGCCGCTGCCACGTCCGCTGTCCCGCACGGATCCCGCGTCGCGAACCGAGGGGTGATGCCGGCTCCATCGTGGCGGCGCGCTTGGCGTAGCCACGTCTGGCTTGTCTATCTCTGTCTMGGTCTGATCGCCATCCTCGTCTACGGCCAGTTTCCCACGACCGGCGRCCCACGTGCCGTCCGGCTGGTCATCTACCTCTGCCTCAGCGCCTCGGCCGCGGGGGCCGTGTTCCTCGGCCTGCGACGCCAGGAGTTGGCCGACCGACGTCCCTGGCTGCTGATCGGAATCAGYCAGGTGATGTACGCCATAGGCGATGGTGCCTTCTACATCTTTCACTATGTGCTTGACATCACAGAGTATCCGGCCTTGCCGGATGTGTTATATCTGGGCCACTATCCGCTGTTCGTCGTCGGTCTCGTTCTGCTGACCCGGCGACGGACCCAGGAACGGGACATCGCCGGCCTGCTCGACGGATCGATGTTCCTGCTCGCGGCGGTTCTGTTGTCCTGGCTCTACCTGATCGCGCCGCAGGTGCGTGCGGACCATGATCTGTTCGTCGGCGTCACCTCGGTGGCCTATCCGGCGATGGATCTGGCGCTGCTGGGGGTGGCCATCCGTCTCGTGCTGGGGCACGGGAGCCGCCCACCCGCCTTCTTCCTGTTGGCGGGCAATCTGCTCGCCAACCTGACCGCCGACACCATCTACGTCGTGCAGCAGACGAACKGGACCTTCGAGGTCGGCAACTACCTCGACGCGATCTGGTTGACAGGCAACCTCGCCCTCGGCGCCGCCGGGTTRCATCCGACCATGGTCGACCTCACGCGGCCGGCGTCCCCGCGTGCGCAGGCGCGCAGCGGCCGGCGCCTGGTGGCACTGTCGAGTGCCGGGCTGGTGGCTCCGACCGTGCTGGCCGTGCAGGTGATCCGTGGTGATCTACGGGATCTGCTGGTCGCCGTGGCCGTAAGTGCGATCATGATGATTCTGATCATCGTTCGGATGGCGGGCCTGGAGGCCGACCAGCGGCGTCTGGYGATCACGGACGGGCTGACCGGCCTGCGTACCCGCCGCTATCTGGAGACCGAGATGAGGTTGGCGGCCGGTCGGGTACGACGCACCGGATCCGGAATGGGGCTGATCCTCGTTGACGTCGACCACTTCAAGTCGGTGAACGACCGATTCGGCCATCCGGCTGGTGATCAGGTGTTGACGGAGGTGGCTCGGCGACTGCTGGTCGTGACCCGTCCCGGTGACGTCGTCGCCCGTTACGGGGGTGAGGAGTTCGCGCTGCTCACGCTGAATGTCCGGGGAGACGCCCTCGCCGATATCGCCGAACGTCTGCGCCGCGGCGTCGGACGAGAACCCGTCCGGATCGTCCTGCCCGCGCCGCGAGTTCCGGATCCGCCGGCCCGCACGGGGGAGTCCGGGGCTGCGGGGTCTGCGGAGCCGACGAGGGCGCGCGGCCAGGCCCGGTCGGGTGCCGGTGTCCGGGGAGACACCGGCGAGGAGTCGCTGCTGATCGCTGTGACGGTCTCGGTCGGAGCGGCGGCCCTCCCCGATCACGCGGACGACACCTTCGCGCTCGTCGCAGCCGCGGATCGCGCGCTGTACGCCGCCAAGGCCGCGGGACGGGACCGGGTCGCGGTCGGCTCCGCCAGACCGGGCCATGACGTCGGTGGGCATGACGTCGGTGGGCATGACGTCGGTGGGCATGACGTCGG
>NZ_MAQZ01000101.1:0-26316 GCF_001756285.1 Frankia sp. CgMI4 | reverse complement strand
AACGCAACGGCTACAACTTCCTCGGGTTCCTCTGCCTGGCTGCCGCGATCACCTGCTGGAAGAAGCTCCCGCACTCGACGTGAGACACGCTCTAAGCCGGGCGGCTAAGCGTCGGACAGGCGCCGCAGCACATTGCGGTCCGTATGGGCGACCGGGTCGGACACCCGCTCGTGATCGATGGTGGTCGTGGAGGTGTAGGCGAAGCTCCCGTTGCCGGTGACGGTGATGCTCACCTCGTAGCGGATACTGTTCGCAGCGCGCGCCAGGTAGGGGTTGGACAGGATGCCGTACGTGGGGGAGCCGGCCTGCGCCCGCAGGGTGAAGTCGGTCGCGTCCGGCGCCACGGCACCACCGGCGATCAGGACCGCACCGCGGGGCACCATGAAGCACCGCATGACGTGGCCGAGATTGGCGTCCCACAGCCAGTAGCCGATCTCAGTGTGGAACGCCTTCTCCTCGCCAGCCCGCCACGCGGCCATGTGGTAGTCGAGGCCGTAGAGACACTGCGGGCCGTTGTCCACGGGACCGAAGGGCTTGAAGGTGACCCTCTCGCGGTACGGKGTCTCGATAATCGTGCCCTCGGCGTTGCCGAAGGCAACGTCCACCCCCTGGTCGCCCTCCCACGCACCGGCCAGGGCCGCCAACGGACCGAACTCCGGGCCGACTTTTCCCGCCTTCTCCGTCTTCCCTGGCTTTCCTGTCGTTTTCGTCACCGCAAATCCTCCTTGAACGAGGAACCACCTACAGGTGGCACAATTCCGGAACATGCCCGGAACATCTCGACATTACTGTCAAATTCCTGCAAGCCGCTGTTGCGCGACTCTCAAGCCGCGCCGGACGGCACATTCACCGTGCTCACGGGCTCGCCCTCAAGATCGAACATTTCGCCGGTCTGTGGGCACGGCGCTTTGGTGGGTACGGCGCCGCTTCAGTCTTACGTGGTGGTGTGGCGGGGGTGGGCGGCTTCGTGTTCGTAGGTCTGCCAGCGCCCGAGGATGTCGCGTTGGGCGAGTGCCGCGAGCTCGTCGGCTTCGTCGGGGTTGACGGTGTTGAGGAGGGTGAACCGGGATTCGGTGGCGGCGAACTCGCTGAAGGGGATGGACGGTGCCCGCGAGTCGAGGGAGAACGGCCTTTCCGCGCGGGGGTCGACCCGGTAGAGCGGCCAGTATCCCGATTTCACCGCGGCTTTCTGGTGGGCCAGGCCGTCGGTCATGGTGATGCCGTGGGCGATGCAGTGGCTGTAGGCGACAATGAGGGACGGGCCGTGCCAGCTGGCCGCCTCGTTGAAGGCTTTCACCGTGTGCTGGTCGTTGGCGCCGAGGGCGACCTGCGCGACGTACACGTCGCCGTAGGCGGCGGCGAGCAGCCCGAGGTCTTTCTTGCGGGTCCGTTTGCCGCCGCCGGCGAACTTCGCGACCGCGGCGCGCGGCGTCGACTTCGACGCCTGCCCACCGGTGTTGGAGTACACCTCGGTATCGAGGACGAGCACGTTGACATCGCGTCCCGACGCGAGCACGTGGTCGAGGCCGCCGAAGCCGATGTCGTACGCCCACCCGTCCCCACCGATGATCCACACGCTTTTGTCGACGAGGTCGTCGAGGACAGCGTCGAGGGTGGTGTCGTGGTCGACGGTGGCCAGCCGCCGGCGTAGTTCGGCCACCCGCTGGCGTTGGTCGAGGATGCCGGCCTCGGTCGACTGGTCGGCGGTGAGCAGCGCCTCGACGAGCGTGCCGCCGACCGTCGCGGTCTGTGCGCGCAGCAGTCGGCGGGCCTCGCGGGCCCGGCTGTCGAGCGCGAGGCGTATCCCGAGCCCGAACTCGGCGTTGTCCTCGAACAGCGAGTTCGCCCAGGCCGGGCCGCGGCCGTCGGTGCCCGCCGACCAGGGTGTGGTCGGCAGGTTGCCGCCGTAGATGGACGAGCATCCCGTGGCGTTGGCGACGATGATGCGGTCACCGAACAGCTGCGTGAGCAGTTTGAGGTAGGGCGACTCCCCGCAGCCGGCGCAGGCGCCGGAGAACTCGAACAGCGGCTCCCGTAGCTGCGAGCCGCGGACCGTGTCCGGTGGGGCGAGCGCCGGTGGGACCGCCGGCAGCGTTTCGCGGAACGCCCATCCGGCACGTTCCTCCTCGAAGCGGGGTGYGGCGTCGACCATGTCCAGGGCGCGATGGCCCTCGATCTCCCGGCTCTTCGCCGGGCAGGCCTCGACGCAGATGCCGCAGCCGGTGCAGTCGTCCGGTGCCACCTGCACCGCGAGCCGGAACGCCGCGAGGGTGCGGTCCTTCGGCTTTTTGTGCCGGAACGACGCCGGCGCGTCGGCGAGCCGCGCCGGGTCGAACAACGTCATCCGGATGGCGGCGTGCGGGCAGGAAATCGCGCACTTGCCGCAGTCGATGCACAGGTCCGCATCCCACACCGGAAGCTCGCGGGTCAGGCCGCGTTTCTCGTACCGGGCCGTCCCGACGGGGAAGGTGCCGTCAGCCGGTAGTGCGCTGACGGGAAGCAGGTTCCCCTCCCCTGCCATGATCCGCGCCGTCACCTGCCGGACGAATGCGKGCGCCTCGCCGAGCAGCTGCCGGCGCGCCTGGCCCGTGACCACACGAGCCTGCAGGTCGACCTCGTGCAGGGCGTCGAGCGCGGCATCGATGGCGGCGAAGTTACGCTGCAGCACGGCGTCACCGCGTTTGCCGCGGGCGGCGCGGACCCCGTCCTTGACCGCCGCGATCGCCTCGTCGCGGTCCAGCAGACCGGACAGCGCCAGGAAACAGGTCTGCAGCACCGGGCTTACGATCCCGGGCATGCCGGCCTGCTTCGCCACCCGGTCGGCGTCGACGACGAACAGGCGCGCATCCCGGTCGAGCAGGTGCCGCTGCGCGTCGGCCGGCAGATGCTCCCACACCCTCTCCGGCGCATGCGGGCTGTTGAGCAGCACGGTGGCACCCGGCGCGGCCACGGCGAGCACGTCCACCCGTTCCAGCAGCGAGGACTGATGACAGCCCACGTACTGGGCGTTCTGGATAAGCCACGGGGAGTCGACCGGTCGTGGCGACAGCCGCAGATGCGAGACCGTCATCGACCCCGACTTCTTGGAGTCGAACACGAAGTACGCCTGCGCGTGCAGCGGCGTGCGAGCTGCGACGATACCGGCCGTTGCCCGCGTGGCACCCACCGTGCCGTCGCTACCGAGCCCGTAGAACACCGCCCGCAGCACGTCATCCGGCTCCGGGACACGGTCGTCGTCCACCTCGAGCGACAGGTCCGTGACGTCGTCGCGGATACCCACCGTCACCTCCCGGCGCGGCGCCGCGCCGGCCAGCTCGTCGAACACCGCCGCCGCCATCGCCGGGGTGAACTCCTTCGACGCCAACCCGTAACGGACACCGATCACCCGCGGCATCCGCTCGGGCCGTTCCGCGAACGCGGCGACGACATCCAGCCGCAACGGCTCACCCGACGCGCCCGGCTCCTTCGTCCGGTCCAGGACCGCGACCGACCGCACCGTCGAGGGCAGGCACGCGAGCAACGCCCGGCCGTCGAAGGGACGGAACAAACGAACCTGGACGAACCCGACCCGCTCGCCTCGCTCGACCAGCCGGGTGACCGCCTCCCGCACCGCCGACCGACCCGACCCCATGACGACCACAACCCGCTCGGCCTCGGGATGACCCTGATACTCAAACAGACGGTAGGCCCGGCCCGTCGCCGCGGCCAGCCGGTCCATCACCCCCTGCACAATCCCGGGAACCGCGGCGTAGAACGTGTTCGACGCCTCCCGGGCCTGGAAGAACGTGTCGGGATCCTGGGTGGTGCCCCGGATCACCGGACGGTCGGGGGACAACGCCCGGCGGCGATGGGCATCGATATGCCCGGCAGCCAGCAGACCACCCAGCGTGCCGTCGTCGAGCAACGCCACCTCGTTCAGCTCGTGCGACGTGCGGAAACCGTCGAAGAAGTGCAGGAACGGTACCCGCGACTCGAGCGTTGCCGCATGCGCCACCGCGGCCAGGTCATGCGCCTCCTGCGGCGACGCCGAACACAGCATGGCGAAACCGGTCGACCTCGCCGCCATCACATCACTGTGATCACCAAAGATCGACAGTGCGTGCGTGGCCACGGTCCGGGCCGCGACGTGAAGAACCATCGGCGTGAGCTCGCCGGCGATCTTGAACATGTTGGGCAGCATCAGCAGGAGACCCTGCGAGGCGGTGAACGTCGTCGACAGCGCACCCGCCTGCAACGCCCCGTGCACAGTGCCGGCGGCACCACCCTCACTCTGCAGCTGGACGACCTCGGGCACCGCACCCCACAGGTTCGGGCGGCCCTTCGCCGCCCACGCATCGGCCAGCTCCCCCATAGCCGACGCCGGGGTGATCGGATAGATCGCGATCACCTCGCTCGCCAGGTAGGCCACCAACGCGGCGGCCTCGTTCCCATCGATCGTCTTCTGACCCATACATCCCAGACTCAGGCGTCCGGAGGCGGATCGAGGAGGGACTTCCTTCCCGTCCCCGAAGGCGGAAGTCACCAGTATCCGACTCCCGACGACGTTACCGATCCAGAAACAGCCGTAGTCTGCTGGTGAACCGGACGCGGAAGCATTGCGGGTCCGGCCGAGGAGACACGACGTYCCTCCGCCGCCGGGCGGAGCGCGCGACCGGGAGCGAGGATGCGGTGAAGGCCGTGGCGATCGCCAGCTACAAGGGCGGGGTAGGCAAGACCACGCTCACCGCAAACATCGGCGCCGCGATCGCCCGGCTGGGGAGACGGGTACTGATGATCGACCTGGACCCGCAGGCGAACCTGACCTTCTCCTTTTACCGACCCGAGACCTGGCGGACGGACCTCGCCGACCACCGGAGAACCGTCAAGGCGTGGTTCGAGTCGTGGCGGCCGGAGACCACCCCACCGCCCCTCGCGGGGTACGTGACCACACCATCGGTCGTCAACGCCGCCGTCGCCGCGGGCGGCGGCACGTTGGACCTGCTCGCGTCGCACCTCTCACTCGGCGACATCGAGATGGACCTCACCGCCAGGCTGGGCGGGGCGCGGGCCCACCGGTCCACCAGGTACTACTTCGACGTCTACCAGCGGCTGGCCACCGGGCTGGCGTCCTTCTCCACGTACGACTACGACCTTGTGCTCATCGACTGCCCGCCGAACTTCGGAGTCATCACCCGGGCCGCGATCGCAGCCTGCGACCACCTGCTCATCCCGGCCCGGCCGGACAACCTGTCGACGCTGGGCATCGAACATCTGATGAGCAGACTGGGCCGGTTCGTCTGGGAGTACAACAGGGTCGCGGGGTTGCAGTCCGGGATGCATCCGGCCGTGAAACGACTCGAACCGCGGGTGCTCGGTGTTGTTCTCATGATGGTCCAGTACTACGGCGGTCGGCCGACCAGCTTCCTGCGGCCCTACATCCACCAGGCATCTGGTCTCGGACTCCCGGTGTTCGAGTCGATGCTCCGCGTGAGTAACCGGAGCTTCGCTGGAGCGGCTGGAACCCAACTGCCGGCGGTGCTGTCCGCGGATCTCCCGCCCGAGGTGGCCCGGGAGCTGATCAGCCTGGTCGAGGAGTTCCTYCGACGGGTCGGGGCGGCCAGCCGCATGGCGGGCCCGTCGCATAGGCCCGTCGCGTAGGCGAGGCCCAGAGGCCCCGGCGTCCGGCCAGTCATGATCGACATCCCCCGGGGTGCACCTCAAGTAATGATCATACTGCTTCTCGTTCTCGTCGAAGCGGGCCAGAACTCGCAAGTCGGGACTTGATCGTCTGATGGTCGGGGGTAGCGACAAGCACCCCCTTGGAGCGTGTAGCATCGCAGTCGTTCGCGGGTGAGACATCCGCGAACCACCTGTCCGGGTGGCGGAATGRCAGACGCGCTAGCTTGAGGTGCTAGTGCCCTTTAACGGGCGTGGGGGTTCAAGTCCCCCCTCGGACACTCTCGTTCGTACATGATCCCTTGAGGCTTGGCCTCGGCGATCACTCGGTGGGCTCCTGGTTCGTAGGTGAGTTGCAGGCCGAGTTGGGTGTAGATCTCGGCTTTATCGGCCGGGTCGGCTTCGGTGAGAACGGCGACGATGTCGCCCACGGCGGTGACCATGTCGTGGATCTCCTGTTCGGTCATGGGGGCTGCGCCGTCCGGGTCGAGGCCGGCGCGGGCGGCGTGGGCGTTGATGTGGTTCGCGGCCTGCGTCTGGGTCCAGCYGCGGGCGTGGCGATGGGCGGCGCGGGGGCGGTAGTGGTAGCGGCGGGCGAACTCGATCGCGATCTCGTCGTGACTCATCCCGACCGCGCGCATCCGCGCCCGCAACTCGTCCTGCTCTACCCGCTGGCTTGGCTTGGCCGTCACGACGGGCTAGATCCCCTCGGAAATCCGGTGGTCGATCTTCCGGTGGTTCCTGACTGGAACCATTCTCACGGTAGTCCTTCTGTCACGGACCGAGCGGTACGGGATGACGTCGGTCCTCGGCCGACCTGTTGTTCAGCTTGTCGCTGTTGTGCACTCGCAGTGCCTGGCGTGGCGTCCGAGACATCCACGTAGCTGATCTTCGGCGAACTTCACCGTCTCCATCAAATCGCCGTACAGCGATTCCGGGATGCTTCCGGCATCGAGCCCGGCGGCGCGGAAGACATCGGCCAGGGTTTGGCGCTGCGTCGTCGTCATCGACTCCCGGAGGCGGTGCGCGAGCGTGTCGCGGGCCGTGTACGCGTCCTTGAACGCACCTGCGATCAGCGCCCGGCGTAGTACGTCGATGCGCGGATGGTCGTGGCCGTCGRCGAGGTCGAGCGCGATCATGCCTGCTMGGGCACGGAAGACCATGGTCGAGAGGTCGGGCTRCCGCATCAGGGTGAGCGCGGTGGCGAGGAGYGGGGCGATCTGCGGGCCGGTGTCGGCGCCAGCCTGTCGCAGACAGTGCACCCGCAGGATTGTTTGGATCGCCTGTTCCCACGGTTCGGGGGTGGCGCTCTGGTCGACCAGCGCTGCTGCCTGCTCGGTGTGCCCGGCCTGGGCGAGTGCCAGGACGGTCGCCTGTCGGCCGTCGAGCAGTCGGCGGCCGACTCCGCGGTGGGCCGCGGCTTGTTCGGCGGCTTCGTKCCAGCGCCCGGCCCGTGCCAGTGCCCGGACTCCGTCCGCCAGGAGCGCCGTCCAGGTCAGGGTGCGCATGGTCCGATGGTCGTCGGAGGCGCAGGTGACGTTGTGGAGACTGACGGACCGTCCGTCGATCAGTGCGCTGGTCTGCGTGCGCGCGGCCTCGTGCAGGGCCTGGAGGATCGCGTGAGCGCGGTTGCCGTCACCATCGCGGATCAGTTGGCGCGGGAGGTTGAGCACCGGTTGGAGGGCGAGTTCGGCGGCTGAGGCGGGCAGGGGCCGCGCCTGATCGAACAGCGTGTGTTGGCGCCAGCACAGGTCTTGGGCGAGGTCTGGTTGTCCGCAGTCGGAGGCGATCAGCGCCGCCTTGTTGCAGACTTCGGCCGCTCGGAGGAGCGGGAGACCGTCCGATGTCCGTGCGGCCAGGTCGTGCAGCTGTCTGACTCGGTCTTCGAGGGGGAGGCCGGGTGGTCGGGGGCGTTGGACCAGCGGGAACCAGGCGAGCAGGTTCTCGTCGGCCGGGTCTGTTCCGACGTTCGTCATGCCGGTTCCCGATCGTGCGGCTGGTGATCGGAGGCGGGGTCGTGCCCGAACACGACGGTCTTGGCGGTGTGCGCGAGGACGGCTTGCGCCGTGTGGGGAAGGCYGTGCCGGTTCCAGGCGAAGATGATGTGGTGGGCGAGGACGGCGCGTAGGCCGCGGCGTAGCCGGCCGTCGGTGGCCAGGGCGGCCAGTTCGGTGCCGGCGGCGGCGAAGTCGCTGGTCCAATCGGTGAAGGCCGGCGGCAGGGTGTCCTTGGCCAGGCTGTCGGTGTCGATGCTCATCAGGCGCCRCAGGCCGTCACGCAGGGTGCGGAGCCTGTCGTCGGGGGTGCGCTCAGGTGGTTGCCGGTGCTCGGCGACTCGCGCCCACACGTCTCCTTCCTCGTACCAGTCGAGCCCGGCGGCGCGTAGCAGGTGCGAGCACAGCAGGACCGACAGTTCACGGCGGCGCCGGTCGGCCGGTTTGTGGCTGGTGCTGTTCAGGTAGGTGAGCAGGTGTCGGCTGTCGAGGTGGAAGAGCCGGTGGGCGGTGTCCATGCCTTCGGCGCCGCCGAAGGCATGGCTTTCTGGTTCGTAGAGGGTGGACGTGGCGTCCTCGATGCGGCGTGTCTCCCGGAGATCGGCGAGACGGGTGTGGATGTACGCCTTGGCCTCTCCTGTCGTCTGGCGGGGCAGGTAGCGGATGCGCCAGCAGGGCGCCTTGCGTACGAAGAACCAGGAGGTGATGAGCCCGTCGGTCTCGGCGGTGTCCAGCAGAGGGGCGAGGTGGTCCACGGCGGTGCCCTCGGCGTTCGCCCAGTCGGGGAAGGTGACGTTGACCTGGTGCCAGGTGCGGGTGTCCATGTCGGCTCCTGATCAGGCCAGCAGGAGGAAGGCGTCCCAGCCCGACGTCGGGGCGGCGCCGGTGCCGGCGGTGTGCAGGGCGAGGGCGGCGCCGGCRGCGCCGTCGAGAAGTTCGGGGTCGCGCACGGTTGTGCCCATCTGTGCGATCAGCCTGGCTGACAGGCCGGGGAGTTCGGCGGTGAGCTGGGGATGGTGGGAGTCGGCCGCCATGCGCCAGGCGGACTGGAGTAGCCCGGCGGTGCCGTGACACAGGCCGATCTCGGTGAGCTGGTCGAGTTGCGCCTCATCGCGAAGTGCCGCGAGGAGCGCGTTCTCGGCGGCTTGCTGGCGTGCGGTGTCGCGCAGGGCCATGCCGGCGAGCTGTTGGGCGCGGGCGGTGCCGCTGACGCCGTAACACCAGGAGGGGCGGGGCCGCAGGGTTGCGGCGACCTTGCCTTCACGGACCTGGCGGAGGGTGATGAATCCGGGCCACCAGGGGCCGGTGTCGCCGTGCTGGCACCAGCGGTCGGTCCAGGCGCAGATCCGTGCGATCGCGTCGTCGGCGCCACGGACCGGCAGGCCGCGCAGGTGGGCCAGGGCAAGCAGGGCGAGGACGGCGCTGATGCCGTGCGCGAGGCCGACGTTGCCGTGTCCTTGGGGGAATTCGGGGCTGGGTTCGCCGTTGGGTGCAGAGTCCGTCCACCAGGGTGGGAGGTCGTCTCTTCCGGCCAGTGGTTCGGTCAGTCTGACCAGGTACGACAGCAGTTCGCCGGTGATCGGGTGATCGGGGTGGCGGCGCAGGTGGTAGACGCCGAGTCCGGTCAGGCCCCGGATCAGGTCGAACTCCTTCATCGCGGGCCRCCGGCTCTGTTCGATGCGTGTGTGGGCCGCGGCGAGTCGGGTGCGGGTCATGGCGACGACGGCCTGATCCAGATGGGCGAGGGCACGGTGGTACCGGCCTGATGGTCCGGCTGCGGTGTGCAGGGTGAAGGCCAGGGCCGGAGCGCCCAGGTACAGGCCCGCGTTGGCCGCCGCGGTCAGGGCGTCGGACGCGGCGGCGGACAGCCAGGCGTGCACGGTGCTCCAGTCGCCGTACCCGGAGCGGGCACGTTCGATGTGCAGCAGGGCGATGCCCGCCGCGCCGCCGGCGAGCGACTGCGGCCACGCCCTTCCCCCGGTCGGTCGGTGGGCGGCCCAGGCGGTGTGCGGGTCGGCTAGTGCTTCGGCAACAGTGTTCGCGGCGGCGAGCGCGTCCGGATCGGAGCTGGTCATGATGGGTTCCTCGTGCGCRCGGTCCAGCTCAGTGCGGCGGCGCGAGCCAGGTGCAGGCAGGCGCGTTCCCCGGCCAGGCTGACTCCGGCCATGCGGACATGGTGGAGATGCAGAAGATCAGGCAGCAGGGAGGTGGGGGCCTCCGCGCGGGTTTCCTGGAGGACGTGTCGGTAGGCGGTGAGTGCCTCGCGCCGGTGCGCCCAGCAGGAGAGGACGTGCTCGCCTCCGGGCTGTGCGGCCAGCGCGCGTGGGTCGGCCGGGTTCGCCAGGGCGACGGTCTGCTGGTACAGCGCGCGGGCTGGGGCGGACGGCTCCGTCCGGGTGTGGCTGATGAGCCAGCTCGTCGCCTCGGCGGTGTCGCCGATCAGGCCGGTCACGATGGCGAGCATGCTGGCGGCGGTCAGCGCGCGACGGTCGGGCCCGCTCTTCTCCCTGGAGGCGGCGAGCTGGGCGAGGGCCGCCGCTGAGTCGGCGGCGAAGTACGCCTCCGCGGCGTCCATCGCGGCGGTGCCCCCGAAGCGTGAGGTCTCGGGGAAGTAGGTGTCCCACTGCGCGCGGGAGATCAGGCCGGCGCGGCGGAGCCGCTGGGTCCAGGCACCGATCCGGTCGGCGGTCGGCGCCACACCGTCGGCGGTGACCGCGAGCCGCAGGCGCAGATGGTCGTCGGGGTCGTGGTAGCGCAGGAACCACCAGCGCGCCTCGCCCGCGGCCTGCTGCCCGTTCAGCTCGTGGACGAGGTGCGGCAGATGGCGGGTGAGGATGTCGTCCTGGCAACCGAGGCCGGCGTAGATCTTGACTGAGAACCGTGCGTCGCAGCCCGGAAGATGCCCATGATCGCGGCCAACGACCTGCGCCCGGCTGAACCAGCCCGGTGTCGCCGCCGGCGCGGCGACCGCTGCCAGGGGGACGACGATCTCGTGGGCATGCCCGCTGACCCAGCCGGCCGCGTCGGTGTCGGGGGCGGCGCGCAGCAGCGCGGCGCCGGAGCGGTCGAGGTGGGAGCGCAGCAGTACCCGGTGGGCCGGCTCAGACAGGTCCAGTCCGATGCGCTGGTCACCGTCGCCGAGGTAGACCGCCGAGGGGAGGTTGACCTGCTCCCGCCAGCTGGCCAGGGCACGGTCCCACTCCGTCCAGCCGGCCGCGGAGCCGGGCAGGTCCGCGGTCCCCAGCAGCCAGCGCGCTGGTGAGAGGACTGTTCGTCCATGCCGCAGCGCCGGCAGGAACGGTAGCTGGGCCGCGACCCCCCAGTCGAAGGGGGCGCAGGGAACGCTCAGCGCGGCMGGCGCCTCGGCGAGGAAACGCGCCAGCGGATGCGCGCGTCGCACCGGCTCCACCGCGTTGAGCGCCACCGGTTCCACCAGTTGGCGGCGGGAGAGCGAGAGCAGATAGATCCGGTGCACATCGGCCGTCACCACGATGTCGTCCAGAGGCAGCGAGTCCCCGTCCTCGCTGTCGTCGTACTCGCCGAGGGAGAGCCGGTGCGCCATGATCTGGGGGGCGCGTCCCACCGTGTCGGTGTTCGTGTAGCGAGCGGGCGCGGAGATCTGCACGCTCAGCGCGTCGCGGCTCGCGGTGGGAAGACCCGCGTACAGCGCGCGCATCCGCGCACTGTCCTTCGCGTCGAAGAGGTCGAGGAGTCGTCCGGTCGTGGTGCCGGCTCTGCGTGACACCCCGACGACCGCGAGGGTGAACGCGCCATCGTCGAGCGAGCGGGTGCTCGTGGCGTGGACGCGCAGGGTGAGTTCCGTGGTGGGCTGAACGTGGGCGTCCTGGTCGACGACCGTAAGGTCGCTGATCATCCTGTCGTCGAGGACGATCTCCCGTTCGCGGCGCAGCGCGGCGTTCTGCGCCAACGCCAACAGCTTCGCGTCCCGATCGGTGAACGTCACGCCCGCGGGTGCGGGACTGCCGGCGTAGCCGGCGGGATAACCCAGTCCGATCTCGGGGTCGACCGCGTCGAAAACGGGAACCAGAGCGCACGGCCCGTACCGTTCGAGGAACCGGCCATGCCAGGCGTCCCAGCCGGAGCTGAGCGTCGAGCGCCGCGCCAGGCGCACCAGCACGCCCGCCGCCGCTGCGGCCTCGACCGCGACCGCGCGGGGCACAGCCAGCGCCCAGTCCATCCGCAGATCAACCCGGAGTGCCGGCTCCGCCGAAGGGTGGACCTCAGCCATGTCCTCGCCGAGGCGCTCGCGGCTGCTGCGCGCGACGGTCCAACTCGACGCGCTGTCGTGGCTCCGCAGCCCATCGACAATCCCGTTCAGGCGTTCGGCGACCCAGGCCGCCTCGACGGTGACCGGCCCGCCATTTAGGGTCGTCTGGRGCACACCCACGACATGACGGAGAGGATCGCTCGCCGTCATCGGAGGCCGCAGGTTCGTGAGCAGGAACCGCTGCGCCACCAGATCGGCCAGAAGTCTGTCGACGACGTCGGCAGGGACCGGAGCGAACTCGGACGCGAGCCTGGCCGCGAGGTCGGAGAACCGCACCGAGCGGCGGCCGATACCCATCGCGGCGCGGACCGGTGCGTGCGCCCGCACCTGCACGCGCGTAGGAACACCGTCGGTGCCTCCTGCGGCACGGTGCTCCAGCACCAGATGGCCGTCCCGCTCGAACACGAGGTTGTTCGCCACCACATCCAGCCGCGCTCGGACGACCGGATCGGCTTCCAACCGGTCGACCACCGCGCAGAGCCAGCCAGCCTCGACCCGCGCGACGGCACGGTGCGCCACGCCTGCGCGCACCGAGGCGTGGTCAGCGACACGCACCGGCGCGACCCCCGCGAACAGGCCGAACGGCGTCGCCCGTCCCGACGCGCGAAGCCGGTAACGCATCACCGACAGCACTGCCCGCCGCACCCCGGCCTGGGGCACTTGGCGTCCGTCGCGGATCTCCCGAACGCGGCGAGCGAGCACAGGGCTGGCCTGCTCCAGCGCCATCTCGAAGGCGCGATTCTGCATCACCTCCCGTAACCAGAGGCGCCAGGACTCTGGTGTGGCCGCCGGTCCGACCAGGTCGGGCCATCGCTCGGCCACGTCCACGGGCGGGTTCACCGCGGCACGCACCACCAGGGAGTCGAGATGCTGATACACCAGCCGCTCCGTAGTCGGGCGGCGTCCGTCCGGCCGCCGAGGCCGGCCGTACGGACGCCGCGTTCTCAGGTCGTCGGGGCGCTGGTTACGGGCAGGTGGTCGAGCAGGCCGTCTCGCACGTCGTGCCGCAGCCGTCGTCGGTCATCCGGATGAGCCGGTCAGCGGCCGGTCCGGACTCGACGATCGAGATGTCCAGGTCCCATGTGGTGAAGTCCTCCTCCTGGTCTCGTCCCGCCTGCGGGGGCACGGCCAACACCGGGTCATCGAGCTGGATGGACATGAAGACCTCCTGGGTTGTGATGGTGGTGGTGCATTCCGGCTCCCGAGCATCCGTTCGGGAGCGCGGAAACTCAGGGCCAGCGGACAGCGACAGCGCCGTGCCGTTTCGGCACCAGCCCCACGGACGGCGCCGGCGTCCCCGCGGCCTTCGGGACGTATCGGATGTGGGCGGCACCGGAACGGCGGTGATCGCTGGCCCACCGGCGGAGCAGTTCCACGTAGTGCTCGGCGACGCGATCGGCGTCGGGACCGTGCGCGACGACGCCGCTCTCGAATCCGCCGGTCTTCTCGTTCGGGCGCTTGGTGCGGTAGGCGAAACTGCCACCGCTGACCAGCGTGGGCACACCTCTGGCGGCCGAGGGCGCGAAGCGGCCGTTCTGGACCTGCGTCTCGTCCACATGCAGGTGCGCGACCTGGGCCAGATTCGTGACGAGGAAGAACTCCAACTCGTCAGGAAGATCGAAGGCCGCTCCGGACCAGCGTTCCAGCCTCGGCGTGGCCAGCGCGTCGCGCAGCCCCTCGACGTCGAACTCCTGGGACGGGTCGTCGACCCGAAGCACGACCTCGTCGGTAATAGGGACGAGCCTTTCGCGGAACGTCCCGATGCCCTGCATCGGGACGAATCCGCACAGGCGATAGCTGCGGCTGACCAGACCGACGTCACCGTCCTCGTCGACCCGGTCGAACGCGATCGACCGGGTCAGCCCTCGTAGCCGGAGCGGCACAACGAGCCTRCCGCCGTTCGTGAGCTGCTCCTGCCAGGCTGGTGGGATGTCCCAGGCCCCTGCGGTCACGATAATCCGGTCGTAGGGTGCTTTTTCGGGTACGCCGGCCTCGGCGTCGGCCGCCACGACTTCAACATTTCGATAGCCGGCCGCGTCCAGACAGGCGCGGGCCCGGCTCACGATCTCCTGGTCGATGTCGACGGACGTCACCGAGCCTCCGTCGCCGACCATCTCCTGGATGAGGGCGGCGTTGTAGCCGCCCGAGCCAACCTCCAGGACRCGCATTCCCGGTTCAAGTTCGGCCTGCTCCAACATGACCGCCTGAATGTGCGCGGCGGACAGCGAGCTGAGCGCCGCACCATTCCCATCGCGTTTAATCACAAGTGCTTTGTTTGCGGCGTAGACCGCCTCCAGCGGTTCGTCGGGTGCGAAAAGGTGCCGAGGCACCCTGCCCACAGCCRCAGCCACCTGCCCAGTCTTGATCGCGTCCCCCGTGGTGCGAAGCTCGTCCACCATCGCGGCACGCAACGTGGCCGCACTGTCGGTGGCGCTCGAATCTTGGACTGAAGTCATTTTTCGACACCTTAATGAGACGGGAAATGGCAGTCTAGGTCGCTCCTCTGACCCAGAATATGGAAGTGGCGATGAGCTAGGTGAAGGGAATGCTCCRATGATGTGTCGGCGGCAATGTCGAGTACGGCCGGGTGAGTACGACGCGACTGCGCCCCTGTCCAGCGCCAGCTCTTCCAGACGCCGACTCTCACGAATGGTTCGATCGGGAAGATGTACCGCGCCGGGGAAGATGCGGCTGGCCCCGGCCGCACCGGCGGATCTGGTCGGCCATCCGCTTCGCGGCCACGGCCACGCTGGGTCCGTAGGTAGTGCAGGTGATGTGCTCGAAGCCGGTACCGGCCCCATCGACCCGACGCGGCTCCCCGGTCGGCCAGGGCTGGCCGTCGGCGAACGCCGGTCGCCCCAGCGCTGGGGGGGAACGGCGAGACGCGCGCACGCGGACCGGGCGCGAACGCGACACAAGGACATGATCATCTCGCTTCCCTCGGGTGGTACGGCCCGCGCACCGATCAAGATCGGTGGATGCCGCGTATGGCGCCACACCACGATGGCTGGAGCCCGGGGGGCAAGTCATTCCCACCACGACGAAGCTTCTCTTCGGCTCCCGAGAGACACCTGACCTGCGCAGACAGTGGTGTCAGGGTGCATCTATCCGGCGCGATCATGCCGATTCGTTCGGCAGGCCCGCCGGCCTCGGCCTCGATCACCTGTCTGGGACCACGGCGACCTGAACCTGCTACCGCGTTCCGACGGCGTCTGGTCCGGCTCCACCGACGATGCGGCTCCTTCGCGCGACCCGCGGCGCCTCTCTCCCGGCTGATCCTGAGCGGACGGCTGTCGGTGACAGACGGCTACGGACTCGGCCGGCAGCGGGAGGCTGCGGCCTCCGAAGCTGATCGACTGCCGGTGTCTGCCGCGTCAGGGCAGGCACGCGCTGCCCTCGGCTGCGGCGGCTGGGTGTGCGCTTGCGCCTTGGTCTGGCGACATGTGCCGGGCGGCTACGGCGTTGGGCCAGGGGCTCCGCCGACCCGCGTCCGGACTGGCGGCAGGTCGCCTCTCCTTCGCAGTGTCCGCGACATCGACGATCACACGGAAGCGCCGGCCGCACAGGAAAGTCCTTTTGAGACGATTGCGCCATGCGCCTGCTGATCCTGGGAGGAACCTGGTTCGTCGGCCGTGTCCTGGCTGAGGACGCGGTGGGCCGTGGCTGGGCGGTCACGACGTTCAACCGGGGTAGGTCCGGACCGGATGTCGCAGGGGTCCACCCGTTGCGCGGCGACCGAACCGACGTCCAGGATCTTGAACGCCTCGCGGCGGCGGGGCCGTGGGATGCCGTGGTGGACGTCGGCGGAGCGGAGCCCCGCTCGGTCGGCCTGGCCGCTCAGGTTCTGGGCGCGCAGGCCGGTCGGTACGTGTTCGTGTCGACCGTCTCGGTGTATCGCGACTGGCCCGCGTCCCCGGTCGACGAATCCTCACCTCTACATCCGGGAAACCCCGATCTTGTGGTGGAAGATCCTCGCTGGGACGCGGTGCGGTACGGCCCCCACAAGGCCGGGTGTGAGGCCGCGGTCCGGCGGAGCGTTTCCCCGGATCGGCTGCTCATGGTGCGGCCGGGGGTGGTTCTCGGCCCGTACGAGTACGTCGGACGGTTGCCGTGGTGGCTTCGGCGGATGGCGCGCGGCGGGCGGGTGCTGGCCCCCGCACCCGCCGACAGGCCGATCCAGCCTGTGGACGTGCGTGACCTCGCGTCGTTCCTGCTCGACCTGATCGGGCGGTCGGCCAGCGGCATCTTCAACGTCGCGGCGCCCACCGGCCACGCGACCTACGGCCGGATGCTGGACGCGTGCGCTGCGGCGACGCGGGACGTCCGAGGCGCAGATGAGATCGAGGTTGTCTGGGCGGAACCCGATTGGTTGGTCGAACAGGGGGTGCGTCAGTGGACGGAGATCCCGCTGTGGCGGGTGCAGCCAGGGACATGGCGCCTGGATGCGACCCGCGCGGCGGCGGCGGGCCTGCGTTGCCGGCCGATCGAGAAGACGGTCCTKGCCACGTGGGCGTGGCTGGCGGCCGGTGGCGCTCCGGTCCGGCATGAACGTCAGGACGARCACGGTTTCGACCCCGACAGAGAGCGCCGCCTCGTCGACCTGTGGGAGTGCCGGTCACAGGCCGCCTCCGGCGAGAAGGGCCTGGTGTGAGGTGCCCGGGGGCAGCATGGCGGTGGCCGACTCGCGCACGAAGTGTTCGATCTGGTCGTCAAGGTCCTCGGCTTCGGCAGATCCGCGGTAACGCGGCTGGCTCAGCGACCGGCGCAGCCGGTGGAGCCGCCCCGTCAGGCGCCCCGTGCGCTGCTCGGACGGCAACGCGAGGACGGGGACGAGGGCATCGTGCGCGCTGTCGAGATCGCCGCCCAGTGTTCGGGCGACGACCAGATCGATCCGGGCGCCGTGCTCACCTGGTGTCCACCGGTCGGCGATCGGTATCGCGGTGAACAAGTCGATCGCCTGGGACGCCGCGTGCGCAGCCTGGTCGAGTTGGCTGAGCGCGAGATGGGTGGCGGCGGCGCTGAGGAGCCGGCGTTCCTCGCCGAACGAGAACTCGCCGCCCACACTGTCGAGAAGGTCGTCTGAGGCGTCCGCCTCGGCGGCGCGCTGGGCGGCGACCAAGGCGGTCATCGCCTCGTCCGCGGCACCGATCATCGCGTAGGAGCGGGCCTGCACGGCGTGCAGGCGAACCGTTCMGGACCCCGCTCTGGCGTGGTCGAGGCCCGTGGCCGTCAGCCGTATCCCTTCTCTGGGCCGGTCCGACCAGAAGGCGATGGTGGCCTGGACAGCGCGGGCCCATGAGCGCAGCCCGTCATCGTCGACGATCTGCCCATACGCCCACGCCGCACGGGCGTTCTCGACTCCCGCGTCAGGGAACCCGAGGTCGAGACTGACGATGCCGAGCAGGCCGCAGACCTGCCCGGCGAAGACGTAGAGCTCATTGAGCTGCCGTGGGCGTTTCGTCTGTTCCAGCAGTGCGTACACGGTGTTCCGGGTCTTGGCCAGTTCGGTGAACATCTGGAAGGGCGGGGTGGTGTTGTAGGTGTGCGCGAGCCGGCGCACATCGTCGGCGAGCTGTTCCACCGAACTCTCGTCGAGGCTTCCGGCCGCCGCGAACATCGCATGCTCCCCTGACTCCTTGGCAGCCGACATGACACGCTCCATTTCCACCGGTACGTACGGTATTGATAGGTGCTCGATCCCGTCAGGCCGTACCGTTCTCGCAGGCGGGCCGGAAAGCTTCACGGGGCCACGATGGCTAGGCGTCAGAGGTATTCGAGGGGATATGGGCTGAAACTGGCCGGTCTGGCTGAGGATGAGGTGGTCCGCGGGGGTGAGCTGTTCTCGGTCGTCGAGGTCGACAAGGTTCTGGACGCTGGTGTCGTAGACCTCGGCGAGCAGGGCGAGGAGCTGGGGGGTCGGTCGGCGGCGGTTGTTCGGCAGCGGCCAGTTCTCCAGTTCCGACAGCTTCGGCGCGGTCATGGGTGCGGCGCCGTCCGGGTCGAGGCYGGTGCGGGTGGCATGGGTGTTGATGTGGTTCGCGGCCTGTTGCTGGGTCCAGCCGTGCGCGATCCGGTGGGCCGCGCGGGGGCGCAGCTTGTAGCGGCGGGYGAACTCGATGGCGATCTCGTCGTGCGACATGCCCACGGCGCGCATCCGCGCCCGCAGCTCGTCCTGCTCCACCCGCAGACTGTGCCTACTCACGTCGTATCCCCTCCAGACCACCGCGCCGCCCGGTCYGCCGCCCGCTGCACCGGGCAGTCACGCGACCATAATGATCAGCCTTTCGGTTGTGCATGTCATTCCCCCTGCCACGAACATGTTCTTCGGCTGCTGAGAGGCGGCCTGAGCTGCGGAAATGACGTAAGGCGGTGCGATCTGTTCGGTCCCGGGCGGCGCGTCAGTTCGCGGTGGCAGGCGGCGGATACGGACACGCACGAGCTCGCCATCGCTGGCGCCAGGTCACGGGGTGCGGTTCGCGGTGATGTCGCGGTGTGCGGGAYGTTTATCGGGCGGCTCGACGCTCGTGGATGCAACTGCCCGGTCGGTGCTCAGCGCCGCGGTAGCGCACGTGGAAGATCATGGCGGCGATGTCGACCTGGTTGCGGRCCTCCTCGGTGCTCAGACCGAACTGTGCCGCCTGGTCGTAGGCGTCCAGCGCCGAGCACAGGTCGGCCCATTCTGGTGCCGTCGGGGCGGCAGACGGGTCGAAGGTGGTGAGCAGGTCCGCCAGCCGCGCTGGCGGGAGCATCTCGCGCATCCTGGCGAGCAGCACGATCGGGCGGAGTGCGGGTGGGACAGTGCGGGGGCGAGGTGACATGCGGGCCGTTTCGTCATCGCGGGTCTGCGGTCGCGCGGACGCCTCGCCGGAGGAGGCCGAGGGGGCTGATCGCAAGGGGCAATCCGCTGAGATTGGATTCCTGTTGGGTGCAGGTTGAGTGGCGGCGTGCCGCTGTGTCCTGGCTATTGTCTGTCCGGCTGCCGGGAGCGCCGGTGGACCTTCAGGCGCGCGACGGGGGTGTCACGCGCGGTCGTCCGACTCTGGAGAGGGCTGTGTCTGGGCGTTGCGGGCGGCAGCGACCGCGCGGGTGAGGGTCGCGGCGAGGGTGTCGGCTTCGTCGAGGRTGAAGGCTTCGCTGTCGGGGTCCTCTTCTCCGGCGCCGAGGGAGATCATCGGTTGGTAGGTGGTCGTCGCGGTGACGTACTGCTCGATCGAGACCTGGATCGCTGTCTGGTCGCGGACCCCGGGGATGGGTGGCAGGTCGATCACGGTGAACTCGGAGACGTGGTAGTCGCCGGGGCCCGCGGGCATGACGTCGAGGTGGCCGGCGGGCTGCTCGCACCACGAGGGGCAGGAGCTGGTAGCAGGGTCAGGCATGGCGTTCGCCTCTCGGTTCAGGTGGCTGGGACGTGCTGGCCGGAGCCCGTGGGCGTGGGGCGTGCCGGGTGGGTGTCGAGGGTGCGTAGGCCGTCGCGGACCCGGTGCAGCAGGTCGAGGTCGAAGACGTCCGGGGCGGTCGGGGTCGCGGCGTGGGCGGCGAAGCGTTCGCGTCGCGGCAGGCCGTCGGTCGGGGCGGTCGGAATGCGGTGAGGACGAGGGGTGTGGTGGGGTAGAGCGGCCCAAACGACCTTGCCTCGCTCCTGGTGGCTGCCGTMGGGGGTGTGGACCCGGGCCTGGTAGTAGCCGGTGCGCGGGGTCAGAGCGGTGATCAGGTGTAGGCCGCGGCCGTCCTCGGCGTCGGGGCTGGTGGCCCTGCGGGTTGGGTGGCCTGGTCCTCCGTCCCRGACTTCGACGATCACATGGTGGTCGCTGTAGGTCAGGCGCATCGCGATCTGGGACGTCAGGTCATCATCGCCGCGCAGGCTGGAGGCGAGCGCGTTGGTGACCAGTTCCGAGGTCAGCAGGGTGATCGTGTCGATCACATGGTCAAGATCCCACTGGTGGAGTTGCCCGGTGACGTCGCRGCGGGCGGCGCTGGCGGACTGGGGTCTGGTCGGGTAGCTCCAGACGCGGTGCGGGAGCAGGTGAACGGCCGGTTCGGGTGCGCTGGCGGGGGTGGTGGCCACGGCGGTGGTCATGTGGCTCTCCCGGCTGTTCTCGCCGTCGCGTCGAGGGGGCGCGGGCGGGTGGGACGAGATGCGGCCGGCCGCCGCCTGTGGTGGGACGGCCGCGCGACTGGCGCTGGCGGAGGCGGGTGGGGCGTCGTGGACGAGCGTGRGGTTGTTCTCGGCGAGCACCACCACGCGGCACGGCCAGGCGCATCCACACTTCTCGCACACACCGTCGCGTTGGACGTGCCGGTCCAGGAGGCGCACCGCGCTACCGCGCAGCAGCTCGAACGCACGCTCGGGCGGCTGGGCGGTCGCCTTCGGACCGAGAGCGATCAACGGGTCGGTGGATCGGCCGCGAACGGCACGATCMTGACCGGGCGAAGAAGCGGGGGCGGAAACAGGCGGCGCGGGAGGGGCGGACTGTGATCGGCTGCCCGGTGGCCGGCTCAGGCTGATAGCCATGGACGTGCACCTTCGGTCTACGAACGGGTAAGTGATCAGTGGTCAGCGGAGTCGAGCTGCCGTGCCGGTTGGTCGGCCGGGCTGTCGGCGAGGGCAGCGAGGGCGGCGTTCAGCGCCGCACCAGCGCCGCGTCGGCGCAACTCCCGGGTGAGTACGTCAAGAACGGACAGCGCCGCCAGCGGCGGGGCCGGCGGATCGGCCGCCGTCGGGCCGAGCCGGAGGGCGACCGCTGGCAGCGTCAGCGTGGTGATCGCCTGGTCGTAGACGGTGGCCGCCCAGATGGTCAGGACGGCGTGCAGCCAGTCCCGCCACTGGTCGCGGCAGGCGGCCAGCCGGCCGGACAGCCACGCCTCGACGCCTTCGACGAGTTCTGTCCGGACTGGTGTCGGGCAGCCGAGGATCAGCGGGTGCAGATGGCCGAGCAGGGTTCCGGTGTCCACGAGGTCTCCGCCGGGTTCGAGCGCGGGGGACACCAGTGCCGCCCGTGACGATCCGTCGGGATACAGGACGCCGCGTGGGTTGAGGTTCCCGAACGCGATGCCGCCGCGGCTGAGCATTATCGGGTCCAGCTGGGCGGCCAGCCGGCCGAGCCGCGTTGACAGGCTGCCCGCGAGCGCGCGGAGCTCTCCGATCTCGCCTGCTGTCGTGTCGCTAGCGTGGAGGTGGTCCACCGGATGGCTCAACGCTTCGGCGACGACCCGGGGGAGAGCGCGGGTCGTCGCCGCGGTTTCGGACAGTTGCGCGGGTGGATTCCGGTGCAGGTCGCTGAGGTCGTCCATCAGCGCCGTCACGACCCCGGTGAATTCCATCGGCCGGGCCCGGAGCAGGGCGGCCAGCGTGGCGCCGTCCTCCCAGGGGGTGAATATCACCCCCTCCGTACAGGCGATCGGGGGAGCCACCCGCAGGCGGGTGGAGGCCGCCAGCGCCGTGAGCTGCTCGGCTTGGCCGGCGATCGCGGTCGCCGCGTCGGCGCCGGCGTCGGCGAGCACGGTGGCGAGATCACCGTGGTCGCCGCGGACGAGGCGTGACAGCGCCCGGCCTGCCGGGCGGACCGTCGCGCACAGCGCCACCCCGCCGACGCGGACCTGGCGATACACCGCCCCGCCCGCCGTGGTCATCGCCCCGAATGTCACCTCGCTGTGGGGCCACCGCTGGGCGGTCGCGTCGGCGATCCACCCGTCGGTGTGGGACAGCAGATCGCGGACGTCGCCGTCACTCCAGCACGTCGAGCAACCCGAACGCGGACTCACCGGACGCGGCCGACACCGGCGTAGACCGGCAGCCGACCCTCCACCGTCGTCGACCGGCCTCGCTGCCGGTCGTGTTCCCACCCTGGGAGCAGGACCAGTCCGGGGTCGACCAGCGTGCAGTCGTCGAAGAACGACAGCACCTCGGTGCGGTCGCGCAGCTGGAACGGCGCGGTTGTGCGCCGGTACACCTCGGCGGCTTCGGTGACCTGCGGGGACTGGCCGTCGCCGGTGGCGTGGGTCACGACCAGATGACTGCCCGCGGGTAGGGCGTCGCGCAGCTGGGAGACCAGGTGCCGGGGGCCGGTGTCGTCGGGGAAGAAGTGCAGGACCGCGACCAGGAGCAGCGCGACCGGCTGCCCCCGCTCCAGCAGCCGGGACACCTGCGGATGGTCCAGGATCTCGTCCGGCCGGAGCAGATCCGCCTCCACCGCCGTGGCCAGCGGGTTGGGTGCGAGCAGGATCTGGCTGTGTGCGACGGCGCCCGGGTCGCTGTCCACGTAGACGACCTGGGCGTCCGGGGCCAGCTGCTGGGCGACCTCGTGGACGTTGCCCATCGTCGGCATACCCGACCCGATGTCGAGGAAATGCCGGACGCCGACCTCGCCGGCGAGGTAGCGGACCGCCTCGCCCAGGAACAGCCGGTTGACCCGGGCGGTGTCGCGGATCTGCGGCCATGCCTGCTCGACCTGCGCCGCGGCTTCCCGGTCGGCCGGGAAGTTGTGCGCGCCGCCGAGGAAGTAGTCGTAGACCCGTGCGACGTTCGGTCCCTCGGCCCCCACTGCGGTGACGTCATGCGCGTCCGTCACGACTGCCCCCGTGACCAGCGCGCCGTGGTGACGACACGGCTTCTCGGCTGACGCGGCCGGTCCGACCGTGTGACCGGGCCGGGTCTGGTCCCTGTGGGGTGGTCACGATGTGTCGAACAGGCGATCCTCATCATGGGAACGGTCCTCGCTGACGGTAGGCAAAACGGAACCGTTACACCATCGTCCTAGCGGCGTCAGGTGGTCATCCCCCTCACCGCGAAGAAGCCGTTCACCCGTCCCGACCCCACCTGAACTGGGAAAACACCGAGGGCAACGGCCATCTCTTCGCTCGYTGCCAGCCCTTATCTTCCCGGAGTGTGATCGTTTCCCTACGGTGGGGTGTCAGGAGTGAGAAGCTGTTTTAGATCTTGCGTTGGCTACTCTCTGTAGTGACTGGTATGGTCTGGTGGCTGTTCGCGAGCTGGCGGGGAAGGCGCCTCACCATGGTTCGGATCATGGCGAGGCGGATGAATGCCTCGGAGATAGCCGGTCTTCTTTCATAGTCGCGGGCGAGCCGGCGATGGGCGGTGATCCATGAGAAGGTTCGTTCCACTACCCAGCGTTTCGGGAGGGCCTCGAAGCCGCGTTGCCCAGGGTTTTTCCGGACGATGTCGACGCTGGTTCTCATGACCTCACCGGCCCAGTCGACGAAACGCCCGGCGAACCCGCCGTCGGCGAACAGATGACGGCAGTTCCAGTGGTCGAAGTAGTGATCCACCATGATCCGTCTGCCGCCGTCACGGTCCTGGACGCTGRCCGGCAGCACGAGCACGCTCAGCAGCAGCCCGAGCGTGTCCGTGATGAGGAACCGCTTGCGGCCATTGACCTTCTTGCCCGCATCGTAGCCTCGGGTCGCCGCACCGACGGTCTGGGCGCCCTTGACCGACTGCGAGTCGATCACCCCCGCCGTGGGCTGCCGGTCCCTACCCTCGACCTCGCGGGAGATGTCCCGTAGCGCGTCATGAACCCGCGCGATCACGCCCTTGTCATGCCAGCGGGCGAAGAAACCGTAGACCGTCTCCCACGGCGGGAAGTCCCGCGGCAACGACCGCCACGTACATCCCGAGTGCGTCACATACAGAATCGCGTTCACGATCTCCCGGCGGGGATGCGCCTCCTTCCGACCGTCCTTCGACACCGGCGGCAGCAACGGCTCCACCAACGCCCATTCCGCGTCGGACAGATCGGAGGGATACGGGTCAGACCGAGGCATGACCCGACCGTCCGCCATCGATCATCMCAACACGCCAACTCCAGCCAGGCGACCACACTCAGCACACAAGCATCAAGATCCCAAACAGCTACCCAGGACCGCGTCCGTGATCCGGGAGATCGTCTCCTTCGACACCGACGTTCCGTAGATCTCAGCGAAATGTGCGGAAATCTCCCCGGTCGTGAGCCCTTTCGCGTACAGCGACAGCACGATCTCGTCCACACCGGAAAGCCGCCGCTGCCGCTTCTTCACGATCTGCGGGGTGAACGTGCCTTCCCGGTCCCGCGGAACTGAGATCTCAACCTCGCCAACCGCCTCCGAAACGACAGTCTTCGGTCGGCTACCATTCCGAACGTTTACGCTGTCCCGTTCGGGATCGGCACGGTTCTTCTCGTGCCCGAGATGCTCGGTCATCTCTTCCCGCAAAGCCGTTTCCAGCACCGTCTTGGTGAACAGCTTCAACAGGCCGTCCGGCCCGGTCAGCGCCAGYCCACGCGCCTTCGCATCGGCGACCATCGCAGCTGCCGCAGCCTGCTCCGGCGACAGCTGCCGCCCCCGATCACGATCTTCCTTGCTGAGGGTCATATCACCCGATGTCATCACTCACAGTGCCCATCCCGCTGGACCTACGCCCGGCGTGTCGGGCCGGAAACACCGATCTTGAAACAGTCCCGTCCGGCGCGATGTGGGACCATCCGATAAGGAGGCAGCAGCCGATGGCGTCTAAGGCGGCGCGGCCGTAGTGGCCCTCGATGATCGGTTCTGCGGTATTGAGGGCGAGGGTCACGACTGGTTTTATCTTGAGCTTCACTATTGATCAAGGCTGTGACCTGGGTGTTCGCGTCGAGGACGATGTCGTCGACGCGAACACCCGAGATCGTTTCCTGCTGTTCAGCACGGTCCGATCGTTGTGGGAGAGTTTTCTGGGATGTTCCGGCGTGGTCGGCTGTCCGCGTGTCCGGTGGGTGGTTTTCGCTGGTCGCCGAGGGCGTGGGCGAGTTGGCGGCGTAGCCGCTGGTTGTCGTCGGCGAGTTCCCGGTTCCGTTGCAGGGCTGCTTCCAGCCGGGCGAGCAGCGCGGCCTCGGAGGCGCGCTGGCGGGTGGGGACGGGCGGGGATGGTGTCTGCCTGGTGGCGGCGCGGAGGCGTTCGACCTCGGCGCGCAGGTCGGGCTGGGTGTAGAGCCAGGACCGGGAGACGCCGGCTGCGGCTGCCGCGGACCCGAAGGTGACGGGGGCGCCGGCGCGGTCGAGCTCGCGCAGCGCCTGGGTAGCGCGGGCGCGGGCCTGGTCGTGCCGGCGGCGGGCGGCGGCGGTGATGGGGGCGGTGTTGTCAGGACGCATCGGCGACCGTGTCTTTCTGCCTGCTGTCTTCGGTGAGGGCGGTGATGATTTTCTCGAGGTTTCCGGCGACGCGGCGGTTCATCTCGGCCAGGCGCTGCTGGCCGCGGGCTTCGGCGGCGGATATGATGTGCAGGGTCTGCTGGTGCTGCCGGCGGTGTTCGGGTAGGAATTCCGCGGTAGTGAGGAAAGTCGGGCAGGTCAGGCAGGCGTTCGCGTGCGGGCAGTTTTTCTGTACCGGTAGGCCGCAGTAGCCGTTCGGCAGCGCCTGGGTGGCGCGGGAGATCCGCTGTTTCGCCCAGGCCGCCTCGGCCAGGGGCCCGTCCGGGTCGAGTGTCACTTCCTGACCGTGGGCGTTGACTTTGCGGGCTTTTTCCCAGTGGCGGCGCACGGTGGTGTCGTGTAGCCGGGCGTAGTGGGCGGTCATTTCTGGGGAGGTGTGGTCGAGTATTTTCCGGACGACTTCCTGGGGGACGTCTCGGTTTATCAGTCTGGTTCCGAGGGTGTGGCGCCATTGGTGTGGGGTCAGGTGAGCTGGCTGGTTGTGTTCGTCGCGGATGTCGCAGCGGGTCAGCCAGCGGGCGAGTGCGGTGCGGTAGGTGGAGCTGGCGAGTGGTTTCCGGCCGTCCGGGTTGGCTTTCGTCTTGGGAAACAGCGTCGGGGTGGTGTCGGGCCACCGGTCGGTGACGCGGCGCTGCTGCCGGGTGATCTCGGCTTCGAGTTCTTCGTCGATGGGGACCAGCGCCTCCCGTTTCATCTTGTGGTTGAGATAGCGCAGGTAGGGGGCGCCGTCGGTGTCCCGGACGATGCAGTCGACCGGGAGTTGCAGTGCGTCGCCGATGCGTAGGCCAGTGTGGATGAGGATGAGGGTGACGACGCGRCTGGCCGGGTCGTGCCAGCGGGCGAGGTTGTCGGGGTGTTCGACCGTAAGTATTCGGCGATGGCGTGGAGGGGCTGGTTCCGCCGTGTGGCGGTGTCGTGGCTGTGGCGGGAGTCGGGCGGAGTGTCCGCGGGATGYTGGTGGGGGGTTGTGGGCTCTTCGTGATACGTCGGGTGTAGTTCCTGATACCGAGGACGCTGGTGATGTGTCCTGGGTGGTGTGTCTGTTCTGTCTGTCACCGATGATGTCACCGAGGTGGCGTACTGGCGTGGGCGTGCCGAGCGGGCCGAGGAGTGTGCGGAGAAAGCCGAGGCCCGTGTCGGGCAGCTGCAGCTGCGGGTCGAGGAGTTGAGCGAGCAGGTCGCGGTGCTGTCCCGGAT
>NZ_MAQZ01000100.1:0-28273 GCF_001756285.1 Frankia sp. CgMI4 | reverse complement strand
CCAGGCAATCCGACACCACGCGCGGCGCCCCGAACGACCACTAGAGACGATCAAGAGCCTTGCTTGCTAACCGACAACTTTGCCGGGGCCCTGCCGGGTCGGCCTGGCACTCGCCCGCGTCGTCGTCGACCGGCTGCTCCCGGCCGGGCCGCTGACTGTCGTGGTCGATGACACCCTGTTCCACCGGGCGGGGAAGAAGGTGTGGGCCGCCGGCTGGTTCCACGACGGCTCCGCGAAGGGGCAACCGGCAGGTCGGCTTTGGCGACAACTGGGTCATCGTCGGCCTCGTCTTCTCTTGATCACTTGTTGGCTCCCGCGACCCCAGTCGGCCGCCGCGACACCGATCGCCCCAGTTCCGCGTGCGCGCGTAGTTGATATCGATTTCAGGATCAACCTTCCGTAAACAGAAATGACCGGCACGCGTCTCGCTATGGTCGACCAGTTTTCGATCATCTGCGACTCGATCGACGCCAAGACCAGGATCGACGAAGGTGGATGAAGTGAACGATAGGCAAAATCAAGATCTGTTAATTAAGTGGCACTAGTGGAGGTCTGCGGTCCAAATTTCCCTCTTGCTCCACAATGGGGAGCCTACACCCAGCCTTCATGAACTCTCAAGCCCTTTGGCTGAAGGTGCGGAAATTTGTTGGCAAGCAGTCCGGGCGGTCGCGGTAGGGACCGTCCTTGCCCTCTCTGTCGGGGTTGAGTGAGACACCCTCGTGGGTGTGAGCTGGCTACGGAGGGCGTGATCGGAGATCCATGATGTTCATGGAGCCTGAGTCGCAGGAGGCTCCGGCCGGGTCACCGCAGGCGCGGGACCCGGCGCCGCGTCCGTCGCGGCGGGTGTTCAGCACGGCGTACAAGCTGCGGATCGTCGCGGAGTACGAGAACGCCCCGCACGGCGAGAAGGGTGCGATCCTGCGCCGGGAGGGTTTGTTCTCCTCGCATGTGGTGGAGCGGACCCGGGCACGTGACGCGGGGGCGCTGGGAAGAGCAGGCGTCCCGGCCCGCGCTCCGGGGAAGAATCCGRGGAAGTCGGYGGAACAGATCGAGTTGGAGCGTCTGCGCCGCGAGAACGAACGGTTGAAAGCGAAACTTGCGACGGCAGAAACCGCGCTGGCTTTTATGGGAAAAGCACGCGCTCTCTCTTGCGGCAGGTCTCCGAGAGAGCGGACTCCGAGTACCGGATCGTCCGGGCGGCGGGGCAGACCAGGGAACGCCGTGCGCAGGCGACCCACCCGCCGCGGGTCCGCCCCGAGCTGTCCGCGACCGGACCGTCACAGGTCTGGTCGCGGGATATCACCGCGTTGAAAGGACCCGAGAAAGGCGTCTGGTACCGGCTGTACGTCATCATCGATATCTACTCCCGGTATGTGACCGGCTGGCTTGTCGCTGCCGCCGAGGACGCGGTGGTCGCGAAGGATTTCCTTCTACCCCGTCCCCGACGGCTGGCCCCGGCGGTTACTGTCCCGCGGCCGGCACCCCCGCCGGCTGCGTCGGGTCGTCGGTCTCGGCTGGGTGGGCGTCGGCGGTCCGTGCGCTGTCGGCGGCCCGCGACTGGCCGGGCGGGCGCAGGACGAACAGGGCGACGAGGACGGCCGCGGCGACCAGGGCCGCGCTCACCGCGTAGGCGAGGTGGAACCCGCCGGTGAGGGCGGTGGTGGTGCTCCTGCCGTGGTCGAGCAGCGAGTCGGTGCGGGAGGCGGCAAGGGTGGCCAGGATCGCGGTGCCGAGCGCGGCGCCGATCTGCTGGGTGGTGTTGGCCACCCCGGATGCGACGCCGGCCTCGGCGGGGTCGGAGACCGCCATCGCCTGGCCGATCAGTGCGGGCATCGCCGCGCCGAAACCGATACCCAGCAGGACGAACACCGGGGCGATGTCGCTCGCGTAGCTGCCGTCAGYCGGTAGCCGGGCCAACAGTAGGAGCGCCGCGGCGACCAGCAGCAGCCCGACGACGATCACCGGCCTGGGGCCGAACCGGGTGTTCAGCGGCGACGCGAGGCCCAGCGAGACGGCCGCGATGGTTAGCGGGGCCGGCAGGAACGCCAGCCCGGTGCGCAGCGCGTTGTAGCCGAGCACGTCCTGCAGGTACAGGGCGGTGCAGAACTGGTAGCCGAACAGGCCGGCCACCATCAGGGTCAGGATGATGTTCGCTCCCCCGACCGCGCGGGAGCGGAAGATGCGCAGCGGCAGCAGTGGCTTGGCCGCTCTGGCCTGGCGGCCCACGAAGGCGGCGAGCAGGAGCAGCGAGGCGGCGAGCGACCCCAGCGTCCCGCCGTCRCTCCAGCCGTCCGCCCCGCCCCGGACGACGGTGTAGACGCCGAGCATCAGCCCGGCGGTCACCAGCCCGGCGCCGAGAACGTCCGCGCTCTCGCRCAGCCCGAGCCCGGCGATCGGGGGCAGCACCCACAGGGCGAGCACCACCGCGAGGACACCCAGCGGCACGTTGACGTAGAAGACCCACGGCCAGCTGAGACTCTTGGTCAGCACGCCGCCGAGGATGAGCCCGATCGATGAGCCGGCCGCGGCGACGAAGGCGTAGCAGGCCAGTGCCTTGGCCCGCTCCCGGCTGTCAGGGAAGATCGTGACTATCATGCCGAGTGCCACCGCGGAGGCCAGCGCCCCCCCGGCGCCCTGCAGGAAGCGGAACGTGATCAGGAGGCCGCCGGTGTTGGCCAGGCCGCAGGCCAGCGAGGCTGCCGTGAACAGGCCGAGCCCCCCGATGAAGACGGGCCGGCCGCCCAGCAGGTCACCCAGCCGCCCGGACAGCAGCAGCAGGCCAGCAAAGGCGATCAGGTATCCGTTCACAACCCAGGCCAGGTTCGCCTGGGAGAAGCCGAGGTCCTGCTGGATGGTCGGCAGCGCGACCGTAACGATCGAGCTGTCCAGGATGGCCATCAGGTTGCTGGTGCAGAGCACCCCGAGGGCGAGCCAGCGGGACGGGAGCGCCGGGGGCGGGGCCGGGGGAGTCGAGTCGGTCAACAGTCTTCCTTGACGTCGAGGAGGCCGGACGGGCCGCGGCGGCGGGCCGGTCGCGGCCGCCAGCCAGGTGCGGCGGTTCCAGCCGCCGCATGGGGCATGCCTTGTTACGGAAGCCATCATGTGTGACTGTGGGAGTGGCCGGAAGGAGGCACTTTCATGTTTCAGGGGAACAGCGATGTGATCGACTCCCCCGGCCACGAGGCCGAGGCCTGCACCGTCTTGGAGGTGCTGAACCGGATCAGTGGCAAGTGGGCCATCGRCATCCTGCTGCGGATCAGCGACGGACCGGTCCGGTTCACCGAGCTGCAGCGGTCGATCAGCGGCATCAGCCGGCGGATGCTCACCCTCACACTGCGTAACCTGGAACGTGATGGGCTGCTGACGCGGGTCGTCTACCCCACGGTGCCGCCGAAGGTCGAGTACCAGGCCACCGATATGGCCCGGGAGCTGTATGCCACGCTGCGGACGCTCACATCGTGGGCCGAACGGCACCGCGACGACATCGCCGTGGCCCGCGCGGCCTACGACCGCAACCACGGCCCCCAGGGTGGGGTCGAGTAGAGCACCCTGGAGGCCATGATGCGAAGATGCATCCGAGTATGACGCTGGGTGACTGTCGCTGGGCTGGAGCGATCCCGTCCGGATGCCAGTCCTGGAACAGGGCAGCCCGTACACCATGCGCCAGTGCCCGTACTGGGCGGGAACGTCCCGCTACGGTGCCCCGGTCCGCGTCCGCCACCGAATTCCGTCGATCAACTGCCGGCGTGTCCACGTCGGCGGCTGACCCGGTCTCTTCCTCATGCCGATACGCCGGACCACGGGAATAGCGGCGTCTGGTTGGATGTCACGGAGGTTTCCGACCGGGGCTCCGCCTGTCGTCGCCGGCGGCCCGACCGATCAGTCGGACACAGCGAGTTCGCCGAGCTCCGACCAGTCGTCCTGCTCCAGAACCGTGTTCACGATGCGCGGCGTCTCGGCGAGGTACTTCGGCAGTGTCTGCCGGGCGGCCCTGAAGTGGTCGGACTGGACGTGCGCGGCTCCGGCGTCGCVATCCTGGAATGCCTCGACCAGTACGTACTCGGTCGGGCTCTCAATGTTGCGGGACCAGTCGAACCATTTGCAGCCCGGCTCAGCGCGGGTCGCCTCGGTGAACGCCCGTGAGATCTCCGGCCACTGGTCGGCATACTCCGGCTTGATCCGGAACTTGGCGGTGATAAAGATCATTATAGACCCTTTCCGAGCTCATGGCTCTTGCTGTGGGCGACGGACCGCCTGGGGTACCGAGCTCCAATGACTGTCTCCACACCATCGACGACGGGTGGCCCCCACGCTCGGCACCTCGCCCATGGTCGTAGCAGTCACAGCCGCCACGGGCAGTCTCGATTTGAGAAATTTCGGGGCCTGCCGCGGGTTCGTGATCAGGGCTCGATGCGCTGGGTGGCAGGGACGCTGGGTGGCAGGGACGCCGTAGGGCAGCCGAGGYGTCACGACGCAGTGTGGGCGAATGTATACTTGTCAGACTYTCCTTGTCCGGGGAGGGCAGGCAATGAGTCTTGAGGGGCGTCCCACCGGCGCGGAGGTAGCGGGGAGCCGCGGCGGACCTGGCCAGGGGCCGGCCGTGGCAGGCAGCCCGGTCCTGCGCTACGCGATGGCGCGGGATGCGTCGCACTATCACCTGGTGCCCTCCGCGGTGGAACGTGTTGCCGGCGTGGGCGATGTGGCGGGGCTGTTTGCGAGATGCCGGYGGAGTGGTTCGTACCTGACGTTCCGCTCGGGCGGAACGAGCCTCAGCGGCCAGGGCGTCACCGACGGGATCCTGGTCGACGTGCGACACGGTTTTCAGTCGGCCGAGGTGCTCGACGGTGGTCACCGTTTGCGCGCCGAGCCTGGCGTGACCGTCCGTGCGGCCAACGCGCGGCTGCGTCCGTACGGGCGGAAGCTCGGCCCCGACCCAGCGAGTGAGGTCGCCTGCACCCTGGGTGGAGTCATTGCCAATAATTCCAGCGGAATGGCCTGCGGCACCGGGCAGAACGCCTACCAGACGCTTGAGGCGATGACCGTGGTGCTACCCAGCGGATCCGTGATTGACACCGGTGCGCCGGACGCGGATGAACGGCTGCGCGCGCTGGAACCCGATCTGTATGCGGGCTTGCTGCGGCTCCGCGAGCGGATCTGCCGCAACCCGGCGTCCGTGGCGACGCTGCGTCGGCAGTTCTCAATGAAGAACACGATGGGCTACAGTCTCAACTCGTTTCTCGACTACGAGCGTCCCGTCGAGATCCTGGCCCATCTGATGGTCGGTAGCGAAGGCACGCTCGGGTTCGTCGCCTCGGCCACGTTCCGGACGGTGGAGCTCTTTCCCCACGCCTCGACCGGCTTGGCGGTGTTTCGTGACCTCGCCACCGCGACCGCCGCGTTGCCCGAGCTGGTCGACGTGGGGTTCGCGACGATCGAACTGATGGACGCTCGGTCCCTTGCCGTTGCGCAGACCCTCGGCGCGACACCGGCTGAGATCGGCTCGCTGGAGGTGCGTGACCATGTTGCGCTCCTGGTGGAGCTGCAGGCAGCGACCACCGAGGAGCTTGCCGACAAGGTGTCCGGGGCCGGCGGCGTGTGCGATGGGCTCGAGATCGAGTCGCCCCTGGAGTTGACCTCGGACCCGTGGCGCCGAAAGGACCTGTGGCATGTGCGCAAGGGTCTCTATACGGCCGTCGCGGGAGCGCGCCAGGCGGGGACCACGGCGTTGCTGGAGGATGTGGCGGTTCCGGTGCCRCACCTGCGGGCAGCGTGCCAGGAACTCACGAAGCTGTTCGACGCGCACGGCTATCAGAACAGTGWCATCTTCGGCCATGCCAAGGACGRCAATATCCATTTTATGCTCACCGAGACCTTCCGGGATCCCGCGCGGTTGGAACGCTACCACGCATTCACCGAGAAAATGGTTGAGCTGGTGCTCGAGCACAAGGGGACGCTCAAGGCGGAGCATGGCACCGGCCGGATCATGGCGGGGTATGTCCGTCGCCAGTACGGCGATGAACTGTATGACGTCATGACGGAGGTGAAGCGGCTGTTCGACCCGCTGGGAATCCTCAACCCGGGGGTCGTGCTGTCCGACGATCCTCGCTCCTATCTGCGCAATCTCAAGGATGTGCCGACGGTCGGCTACGGCGCGGACATGTGCGTGGAGTGCGGGTACTGCGAACCGGTCTGCCCGAGCCGGACGCTGACCCTGACTCCTCGGCAGCGGATCGCCCTGCTGCGGGAGCGTGAGGCCGCGCGGCGGGAGGGAGACGAGGGGCTCGCCGATGAGCTGTCCGCGGCCTACCGCTATGACGTGGTCGACACCTGCGCGGTCGACGGTATGTGCCAGACCGCTTGCCCTGTGCAGATCAACACCGGATCACTCGTGCGAGAGCTGCGCGCCGAGAGGGTGAACAAGGCCGAGGACGCGCTGTGGCGCTCGGCGGCCCGCCACTGGGGGGCGACCACCACACTGGCTGGGAAGGYGCTTTCTGCCGCCGCCGCACTGCCGCCGACGTTGCCGACAGCCGCGGCCTCCCTGGCCCGCAGAACGTTGGGCACCGACAGGATGCCTCAGTATGACGCCTCGCTGCCCCGCGGTGGGTACCGGCGCCGGGCGGTCGCGGCTGCCGCAGAGGCGTGCGCCGTGTACTTCCCGGCGTGCGTCGGGGCCATGTTCGGCTCGTCGTCATCCAGCGGCGGGGTCATGCCCGCGATGCTGACGCTGTGCGCGCGTGCCGGGGTAGCGGTACGGGTACCCAGGGGTATCGCGTCGATGTGTTGCGGTATGCCGTGGAAGTCGAAGGGTCTCAGGGGTGGCCACGAGGTCATCGGGGCCAAGGTCCTGCCGGCGCTGCTCGCGGCGACTGACGGCGGCCGCCTGCCGGTCGTGTGCGACGCGGCGTCATGTACAGAAGGTCTGGAGGAGCTTCGCGCCGAGGCAAAGCGGCTTGGCGGCGCCTACGAGGCACTTCGTTTCGTGGACGCGCTCGAATTCGTGCGCGCCGAAGTCGTGGGCCGCCTCTCGGTGACCCGCCGGGTGGCGTCCCTGGTACTGCACCCTACGTGCTCGACCGAGCGGCGGGGCACCACGACTTTACTCAGGGAACTCGCCGAGCTGGTCAGCGACGAGGTGGTCGTGCCGCTGGACTGGAATTGCTGCGCGTTCGCCGGTGATCGCGGACTTCTGCATCCCGAGCTGACTGCGGCGGCGACGCTGAACGAGGCACGTGAGGTCAACTCCCGCGCCTTCGAGGTGCATGCGTCGGCCAACCGGACCTGCGAGATCGGAATGTCACGCGCAACGGGGCGCGAATACGTCCACATTGTCGAGGCGCTGGAGTACGCGACTCGCCCGATCCGTGATTCTGCCCATCCAGGCGGTGCCGGCTGAGAACGTGACGTGTCGGAGAACGCCGATCGACGACTTCCCGTGACCTTGATGGATGCGCGACCCGAGCGAACGTGTCACCCGCGCGCCGTCGCGGCTTCGTACGCGAAGTCCGCCTCCGGGCCCGGTTCGGCGCCGAAAGCGCCCGCGAGTCTCTCTCGCGCGCGGGAGAGGTGTTTGTGGAGTAAGATCGTTGCCGCGTCCTGATCGCCGGTCACGATCAGCTCAAGCAGGCGAGCGTGCTCGCCGTAGATTGATTCCGCGCTCAGCAGCGCCCGACCCTGCACCTGCGACATGCACAGCCGGACTTCACCGGCGAGTTTGTGGTACATGCCGCTGATGCGGGGGCTGGACATCGAGTCGACGAGGCTGATGTGAAACCGCATGTCGGGCTCGACGATCGCGATCTGAGGGCCATTGATCACCGACTTGATCTCGTCATTGGCCATCTGGGCCTGCGCGGGAACGCGGCGGGCCGCGGCGAGCAGCCGGAGTGGCTCGCGCTCGAGGCAGTAGCGCGTGTTGTAGATGTCGCGAACGTCGTCCGGGCCGAGCTCGGGGACCCGGGCGACCTTGTGACTGCYGCGGACAAGGAGACCGGCCGCGACCAGCTTCTCGATTGCCGCCTTCGCGGTCGGGCGAGCGACATCGTACTGGGTGGCGACGCCTACTTCGGTCAGTGCCTGGTTGCTGCCGATAGTGCCGCTGAACAGCTCGGTGCGAAGATTTTCGACCACCGCGTCTATGAGCGATACCGGCTGTACAGGGCGGCGCATCACCCAGTCACCTTCCAGTACATGCGAGTCAGGCGGGTTGGTGACCCTCATGGAATCAACACGAGCTAGCCGAGATTACAACCGTCGGTCGTCGTAGCCCCGCGCGGTCTCGACCTCGGTGGGCGCACCTCACGGCGGGCCGCATCGGCCAGCAGCGCCGTGAACCGGACCAACCCATGAGGGCCGGGGCCTGTCAGGGCTGAACCGCCCCGGGCTCTTGAGAGCCCGGGGCGGTTCACCCGCCCACGTGAGCCGCGTTCTCAGGTATTCAGCTCCGGGGTGTCGTGGGTCGGGGTGAGCTCGGGGGTGGCGTGGTAGTCGACCGCGCCGGCCGCCTGCGGGTAGTGCAGGTCGAAGGCGGGCCGCTCGGAGCAGATCCGCGGTAGCGAGGTGAAGTTGTGCCGCGGCGGTGGGCAGGACGTCGCCCATTCCAGCGAGTTGCCGAAGCCCCAYGGGTCGTCCACCGTCACGATCCGACCCTTCCKGTACGACCACCACAGGTTGTACAGCAGCGGCAGGGTCGACAGCGCAAGCAGGGAGCTGCCAGCGGTGGCGATGGTGTTCAGCGTGGTGAAGCCGTCGTCCGGGCCGTAGTCGGCGTATCGGCGCGGCATGCCCTTGACGCCGAGCCAGTGATCCACCAGGAAGGTCAGGTGGAAGCCGAAGAACATCGTCCAGAAGTGCACCTTCGCGAGCCGCTCGTTCAACATCCGGCCGGTGACCTTCGGGAACCAGAAGTACACCCCGCCGAAGCCGGCGAACAACAGGCCGGCGACGACGTAGTGGAAGTGGCCGACGACGAAGTAGCTGTCCGAGACGTGGAAGTCGATCGGCGGGCTGGCCAGCAGGACACCGGTCAGACCACCGAACAGGAACGTCACCAGGAAGCCGACGGCGAACAACATCGGCGCCTCGAAGGTGAGCTGTCCGCGCCACATCGTGCCAATCCAGTTGAAGAACTTGACCCCGGTTGGCACCGCGATCAGGAACGTCAGGAAAGCGAAGAACGGCARCAGCGCCGCGCCGGTGACGTACATGTGATGCGCYCACACGGCGATCGCCAACGCCCCGATGCCGATGGTCGCGTAGACCAGTCCCTTGTAGCCGAACAACGGCTTGCGGGAGAACACCGGGATGATCTCCGTTATCATCCCGAAGAAGGGCAGGGCGATGATGTACACCTCGGGATGCCCGAAGAACCAGAACAGGTGTTGCCAGAGGACTGCGCCGCCGTTACCCGGGTCGAAGATGTGCGCGCCGAACCGGCGGTCGAACTCCAGGGCGAGCAGCGCGGCCGCGAGCACCGGGAAGGCGACCAGAACCAGGATCGAGGTCACCAGCAGGTTCCAGCAGAAGATCGGCAGCCGGAACATCGTCATGYCGGGCGCCCGCAGGCAAAGGATTGTCGTGATGAAGTTGACCGCGCCCAGGATGGTACCCAGACCGGAGACGGTCAGACCCAGCACCCACAGGTCACTGCCGATGCCCGGCGAGTAGGCAGCGTTCGACAGCGGCGTATAGGCGAACCAGCCGAAGGAGGCGGCGCCGTTCGGCGTAAGGAAGCCCGCGGTGACCGTCAGGCTGCCGAACAGGAACAGCCAGAACGACAACGCGTTCAGCCGTGGAAAGGCCACGTCAGGCGAGCCGATCTGCAGCGGGATCAGGTAGTTCGCGAACGCGAACGCGATCGGCGTCGCGAACATCAGCAGCATCAGCGTGCCGTGCATCRTGAACACCTGATTGTACTGCTCGTTCGACAGGTACTGCAGGCCCGGTCGGGCGAGCTCGGCCCGGATGAGCATCGCCAGGATTCCAGCGAACGCGAAGAATACCAGCGAGGTCATGAAGTACAGCAGCGCGATGTCCTTGTGCGACGTCGTCCGCAGGTACTGCGCCAGGGTTTTCACAACCCTGGGCGGGAGCTCGCCCGCCGGCGGGTCCGTGTGCCCGGCCGGCCTATCGTGCACAAGTGTCACATTCCGCTCCCGATGGTGTTGCCGCTGCCAGCGGTGGTGCGCGCGGCCCCGGCGTCGGGTGTCACGACCGCCGCCGGGCAGCCAACAGTGAATGTGTCATTACCGTCGGCGCGGACGGGTCCGCCGAATAGACGGCCCCACGCCGCGCGGCTCGGCGCACCGGCCGAGGAACCTGCCGGCACTAGTCACGTTATCCGCGCATCGGCCGCCGCGGCCCGGTCTGACGTCCTACATCCAGAGGCACTCCGGCACCCGGAGCGGGCGCAGAACGTCCTGCCCAGGCGGGTCCACCATTGGTGGAATCACCTTCTCGGCCGAGGCCGCCGCCACAGCGAAGGCCGCCCTGGCCACCAGTATGAGCGGCCGGGGCATCGCGTTCGGCATCCCGGTGGATCTCCCCGAGCTCCGTGCGCCACTCGTCGAGGTAGCGCAGGCCTCCGGGAAAGCCTCAGCCCGAAGCCGGCGGAGGTGAATCCCCGCCTGGTACCTGCGGTCCGCGTCGCGCAGGAAGGCGGTCCACCCAGTGGACCGACGCCTTACGCGACGCAGATCGCGAGCGTACTTTTGGGCGACKGGCTCTCGCGCGAACACCGCGAACACCGCGAACACCGCGAACACCGCGAACACCGCAACGTCGCATTCCCCAATGGCCGGGCCCCGAACATTCCCATCACCACAGTCCAACATTCCCGCTATCACAGGAGGAAGACATGTCCCTCGTCAGACGGATCCTCGTCATGCTGCTCGCGACGGCGGCAGCGGCGATCACCGTGGCYGGGCTCGGAACCACCRCCGCGTCCRCGGCCCCCGCCTGCAACCCGAAGCTGGCACCCTACGGACTCATCGGCGCACGCTGGAACCAGCTCGGCGGCCCCCGCAGTTACCTGGCCTGTCCGACCAGCGGCGAGCGCGACGTCTACTTCACCAACGGTGAATGGGCTGGCCGGCGGCAGAGGTTTCAGGGTGGGGAAATCACCTGGTCTCCCCGACAGGGGAAGCGGATGGTGATCACTGCGTGGGAGGCGAACGGTTACGCCCACGTGAGTTGGGGGCCCACCGACCCGTACCACTACGACAAGTTCATCGTCCGCTGGACCGCGTACGGCAACACCTGGCAGCGGGACGTGACCGGAGGGACATCCGGGCAGTTCCGCGTCGTGAGTGAGACCAACGGCGGCTACCAGTTCCTCATTGAGGGCTGTGACAACGGCGGCATCGGCGGGTCGAAGTGCCGCCAGGGCTGGACCCTGCCCACAGCCACCCGCCGTTAGCCACCGCAGGCCGCTGCCGGGCCGCGTGTCCGCGCCCATTGCCGTGTCCGCGCCCATTGCCGTGTCCGCGCCCATTGCCGTGTCCGCGCCCATACAAACACCTGTGCTTCGATTGATGTCCTCCGGGTATCCGTCGACTTTGCTTGATGATCGAACGCGAAACTGCTCGGGCACTCCCGCCGGACGTCGGCTTCACGACATCGGGGAGCCGCATGAAGTCGTGAGACCAGCCGATCAAGTCTGGATAAAATCCGACGGAAGGCGAGGTTTTCCTCACTCAGGCAGCTACGTCATCGGGGGTGACCGGATGTCCGGATCCGGCGGACTGGTGGCGCGAACGCGCTCGCGTGGACCTGACGAGTGCACGGCCGAGGGGGCCCATGACCGGGCCCAGGACCGGACCAACTCGGCTGGTTCACCACAGGCGGCAGGTTCCGCCGAGCCCGCCGAGCATAGTGCGGCACCGCGCGCCGCTGCCGCTCGCGGGCCGGCGGCGCCCCGGGGACGCGGGGTACTCGAAGGCGCCTTCGACATTCTCGACGCTCTGTCCTGGTTCGACTCCGTCGGCCTGTCGGAACTCGCCAGGACCGCCGGGCTGCCCAAGACGACGGTACATCGGCTGGTCGAGCAGATGTGCGCGCTCGGGGTAGTCGATCGGGACAGCGGCGGCTACCGGATCGGCTCCGGCCTGCGCCGGCTGGCAGCCCCGGACCGTTCCCTGCACCGGCTGGCACGGATCGCCCGAGACCCGGTCGCCTCGCTCAGCGCGGCCACCCGTACGGCGATCGCCTTGGTCGTCCTGCGGGAGAGGCGGCTGGCGCTGGCCACCAGCGCCGCTGGGGACCGTGGGATCGACCTGCGGGGCAGCACGAGTTCGCTACGGCTCGACACCGCCGCCGGCCAGATGCTGCTTGCCTGCCAGCCGGAGCTGGTGCCGCCGCCCTCGATGTCCGAGCGGGAGTGGAAGCGGGCCCGTGCTGTCATCCGGCGCGAGGAGGCGGCGTTCGACCAGCAGGATCTTGTGGATGGGATCTGCTGCGTGTCGGTGCCGGTGCGTAGCCGTGACGGGGTTGTGGTGGCCGCGCTCACCGCCTTGGTAGTGGCCCAGCGCATCCCCGCCGGCCTGGTCGGGCGGATCCGGCACGCCGCGGGGCGGCTTGGCGGACGCCTCACCGGTCCGTTGGAGGGGCGTCCGCTTCCGTGTGGCGCGACTGACGACAAGCGGGCACGAGGCCGGCTGGTCCTGGTCGAGGACCGGTCGGACGTCCCCGGCGGGCAGGGACCGGGCGTAGCCTAGACTCGGACAGGTTCGGTAACCAGGGCTCCGGCAAAGTTGCTGGTTAGCAACTGAAGTTCATGATTGTCTGTAGGGGTCGTTCGGGGCGGCTGGCGTGGTGGCGGAGCGCCTGGGGGCGGGACCGTCACCGGCCAGCCCCCCGCTGTCCGGCGTGCAACCAGCCATCGAAGGGATCGCCATCCCGGGCGATCTCGCGGCGGCGATCATCCGCGCGCTCGCCCAGCTCGGCGGGCAAGCCGCGTATGCCGTCCGGTCCAGTGCGACGGCAGAGGACCTGCCGTCGGCCTCCTTCGCCGGCCAACAGGACACGTACCTGAACGTCGTGGGGCCGGCGGCGATCCTCCAGCACGTCAGCCGGTGCTGGGCCTCGCTGTTCACCGAGCGGGCCGTGACCTACCGCCAGCGCAACGTTGCCGGCCCCGAGGTCTTCRCGCTCGACGAACTGGGCAAGATCACCCTTGCCGCCCACGGTGACCATCGCACCGCCGTCACCGACAACAGCGCCGGCATGTTCGCCGCCGCCTCGGGCGACGCCCTCATCGCCAAGGACGGCGCCGCCATCGCCAGGACCACCTATCGAGAGTGGCTCGCGCGCTGACTCGGCCGGGGCGTGCACGACATCCGTCGTGTGGGACCCGGCCGGAATCCTTGTAGATTCACGTGGTCGACGACCGGCGTTTCCGGCGGGCTACTCCACCACCGCTACCGGTTCGCGCTGCGGGGCCGCCGGCTGGGCGTTCGCGGGGCCGTGCGCCACGGTGGCAGCGGGGCGGCCGGGGAGGAAGAGGCTGGCGACGAAGCCGACGGCGGTCAGGGCGACGACCCACCAGAACGTCACGCCGAACGCCTCGGCGACCTTGTCGGCGACAGGGCCGGGAAGCTTCACCCCCGCCGACTCGGCGAGCGCACCCTCGCCACCGACGCCCGGCAGCCGGCTGGCGATGGCGTGCTGCAGTTCGACGGCGACCAGCGCGGTGGCCAGCGACCCGCCGACCCGCTGCAGGATGTTCAGCGTCGTGGTCGCGCGCGGCACCGCCGCCTGCCCGAGCGTCGCATAGGCGGCGCCCATCGCGGGCATCATCGTCGCCCCGAAGCCCAGACCGCGCACGAACAGCGAGAACGCCAGCAGCACCTCATTGGTGTGCGCGTCGACCTGGGTGAACAGCAGCGTGCCGAGCAGGGCGAGGACCATGCCGAGCGGGACGACCGACCGGGCGCCGCGGCGGTCGGAGACCCGTCCCGCGATCGCCATGGAGATCATTGCGCCCAGTCCCTGTGGCGCCATGAGCAGGCCGGCGTCACTGGCGCTCTGCCCGCGCGCGACCTGGTAGTAGAGCGGAAGCAGGAACATCGCACCGAACAGCATGGCGCCGATCACGAAGGTCGTGACGCTCGCGATGCTGAACACCCGGTCGCCGAACAGCCGCATGTCGAGCAGGGCGCCGTCGCGGCGCAGGGCGTGCACGACGAAGCCGGCCAGCAGCACTACGCCGACGGCGATGCTGACCTGCACCTTCGCAGCCCCGAAGCCGCCGCCGTTRCCCGCCTCGGACAGGCCGTAGACGAGCGCCGCCAGCCCCGGCGAGATCAGCGCCAGGCCGGGCAGGTCGAGCCGGTGGTGCGCCGAGCCGCGGTCATCGCGTGGCAGCACCCGCCAGGACAGGAACAGGGCGAGCACGCCGATCGGCACGTTCACGTAGAAGATCCAGCGCCAGCTGAGGTGGTCRACGATCAGTCCGCCGATGACCGGGCCGAGCACCGGCGCGATGAGCATCGGGACGCCGATGATGCTCATGACCCGGCCGATCCGCTGCGGGCCCGCGGCCTGGGCGAGCAGGGTCATGCAGATCGGCATGATCATGYCGCCGCCGAGGCCCTGCAGGACCCGGAAGGCGATCAGCGTCCCTGCCGACCAGGCGAGGCCGCACAGGGCACTGCCGGCGACGAACAGCGCCAGCGAGATGTTCCACATCCGCGTCGCGCCGAACCGCTCGACCGACCAGCCGGCCAGCGGGATCACGACGGCCAGCGCCAGCAGATAACCGGTGGTGACCCAGGAGATCGTGGACAGCGACGTGTGGAACTCGTTACCGAGCGCGTGGATGGCGACCGAGACGATCGTCGTGTCGAGGATCACCATGATCGCGCCGAGCATCACTGTGGCGGACAGTCGGATCAGCGCCGGGTCCAGCTTGGCGGCCGAGGCGGGCCCGGGCGCGGCGGTGGCGGGCGGCGAGGCCGCGTTGGGTTGGTCAGGCACGTTGATCTCCGTGGCAAAGGCGGCAGACGCCGGGGGCGGTCGGTCGCGTTCGGACCTGCGGCGACCGGACGGGACAAAGCTGGTCGCCGCCCAGCATCCGACGCTCGTTGAGTTGTGTCAAATATATCGTCGTGACAACGAGACGTTCGCGGCGGCTTGCCGATACGATCGACGCATGATCGAAGCCGCTCGGGAGGCCGCCGGGGAGGCGACTGCCCGAGATGCGACCGCCCGGGACGCGGGCACTCGCGAGGCGGGCACTCGCGAGGCGACAGCTCGCGAGGCGTGGCGCGCCATGCTGGCGCTGACCTTCAGCGGCGAGGCGCCCAGCCGGATGCACACCGTCTGCCAGGCGTTTGATCTCACGCCGGCCGCTTTGAAGATCCTTCTGGTGCTGTCGGGGGGCCCGCGCCCGATGCGCGAGCTCGTCGAGATGTTCCGCCACGACCCGAGCTACCTGACCAGCGTCGTCGACCTGCTCGAGCGCCGCGGCGTCGCCCGGCGCGAGCCGCACCCGACCGACCGGCGGGCCAAGACGGTCGCGATGACCGAGGAGGGCCGACGCGTTCTGGCCCAGGCCCAGGAGATGCTGTCCGTTCCCCCGGCGTCGCTGCAGGTGCTCTCGCCGGATGAGCAGCAGCAGCTGCTGCGCCTGCTCATCCGCGTCGTCGACGCGGAGCCCACTATTCCCACGGCGCTGCGCCCGCGTCCCGTCACGTCCCCATCTGACTGATCGGTTACGCTTCTGCTCCTACTGACCGAGTGACCCCGTCTTCGCTGTCCACAAAAGCGGGATCGTTCCACTGGCGGCGGCGGTCGCCTCGTCGGCAGCGGCCTGGGTGACCGGGCTGGTGAGATGGCTGGGCATGATCTGAGAGATCATCGTGCCGCCGCCGTGGCCGGCCCGCGGACGACCGAGCAGCGCTGGTTCAGAACTCGTACTTCTGCTTGAGCTCGGCGAGCGTGTCGAGGAAGCCGTCCAGGTGTTCGTCGGACAGCCGGTTGTTCACCATCAGCCGGATCACGGTCTGGTTCTTGTTCACCGCCGGGTAGCCGAACATCGGTACCAGATACCCGCGATCGAGGAAGTCCTGCCGGACGCGTACGGCGGTGTGGTTCGAGCCCACCGAGATCGATGTGACGTAGGTCGGCGTGGCGTTGATGGTGCAGCCGATCCCGAGCAGTCGCTCCCGCAGCCGGTCGACTCGGTCGAGGTAGCGTTCCATCACGGACGGGTCTTGTCTCATCCGGCGCAGCACATGGACGATGGCGCCGGCGGTCGGCGGCTGAATGTTGGTGGTGAACACCGACGTGCCCGACAGGAAGCGGAACGCATCAAGAGCGTCGGCCGGTCCCGCGAGGGCGCCACCGCCCAAGCCGATGGACTTGCCGAACGACACCATCAGGAAAGTCGCCCGGCGCAGCTCCTCGTATTCAGCGGCGAACCGGTGGCCGCCGTTGCCGTAGACCATGAAGCCGTTCGCGTCGTCGACGAAGCTGACCGCGCCGAACTCGTCGCACAGGTCGAGGATCTCGCCGACCGGAGCCATCGAGCCGTCGGAGTACACGGTCAAGAATCCGACAACGACCCGCCGGCCGCGGAGGTTTTCCAGCACCTGCCTGAGATCGGCAATGTCATTGTGGCGGAAGTTGATCAGGTTACGTCCGAACTTGAATCGTTCAACGGCCTTCCACATGCTCCAGTGGCTGTCCCGGTCGAGCACGAACACCGTGTCGGCGTTGTCCACGCCGGGCTGGTCGTTGAACGAGAACCTGGCGCTCATCGCGTGCACGAACCCGACGTTGGCCAGCAGCCCGGTGGCGTAGGTGAGCGCCTTCTGCCGGCCGGTGATCTCGGCGACCAGCGCCTCCAGTTCCAGGTGTGGCCGGGCGACGCCCTGAACCACTCGGGAGCCGCCGACGACCAGGCCATAGTTCATCGCCGTCTCGACGAAGACGTTGCGCACGTCCGGGTCGTGTTGCCATCCGAGGATGCCGATGCCGGCGAAGTTGACCACTTTTCTGCCGTTGATGCTTATGACCGCGTCGTTGCGGTCGTCAAGCTCGGGAGTCGCGATCAGTTCACCGCTTCGCCTCGCGCTTTCGACCCATTCGGAGAAACCCCAGCGGGCCAGCGCCGGCTCCGCGGACAAGGCAGTCATGATCGTCCCTCATTTCGGCGAGTTAGGCCCAGGAGTGTTGGCGTCTTCTCGTTGCTCGGTGGTGGAAGGGCAAATGCGAGACCGCTGGACGGCGCAAACAGAGCAGGCCGAGACCAGGTCAGCCCACGACGGGGCCACCGAGTTCGGAGCCACCGAGTTCCGGTCGGTTCAGAGCAGGGTGCCGAGTCGGGAGTCGACTTCCTCGGCGCTGATGCCGAATTGGGCCAGGTCGTAGCGGTGCGAACGGAGGCGTGCGTCTTCGGCCAGCACGGCCGACATGGCCGGGCGGACCTCGTTGGCCAGGTCCCATCCGAGGTGGCGGTAGATGTCGGCGACGACCGCCAGCGGGTCGGCGGTGAACTCGTCGAATTCGACGTCGTAGAATCTGGCCTGGTCGTGTTTGGCCCGCTCCGTGGCGAATCGCGCAAGAGTGCGAGTGGCGAGTGCGAGCAGGGTAGGGCCGATCACCTCGCCCTGGAAAACTGAGGACATGCCCGCGGCAAGCTTGCTCGCCATGCTGCACGCCGATCCCAGTACCGTACTAGCGGGTCTGCGGTGGGTCTGGATCACCATTGCGTCGGGGTAGGTCGCCAGCAGGGCATCCAGACAGGGCATGTGACTGGAGGACTTGAGTACCCAGCGTCGCCCGGGGTCATGCAGCCCGATCAGTTGGAGGTTGCGGCGATGCCGCCGGTACGCTTCGGTCGAGTCCCGGCCTGCCAGCCACGCGGAGTACGTCGGCACGTACCCGGTGAACTCGAAATACGGCGAGACCATCGACTKGCGGGTMAACAGCCAGCACTCCTCGACCTCGCCGGCTTTGCGATTGTGGATGCCCAGGTAGCCGGGATGTTGCTCGACAAACTTGTCGACGCCCCCCTGGACCATCTGGAAGATCGGGTTGGTAGGCCAGGTCGAGCGTGCGGGCCGGGGCTGGGGAGCGTAGCCCAGCCACAGTTCGAGCCCTTGGTTGGCCGAGTCGGCGGTGAGTAGCCGGTGCAGGGTGGTGGTGCCGGTCCGCGGCATACCGACGATGAACACCGGCCTCTCGATCGGGACCTGGGCGTGCTCGGGATGTCTCTGCCACCCGGCCTCACTGAACAGGCGGGCCATCAGGATGCCGCACAACTCGTCCTGGACCAGCTGGACGCCGTGCGGCGTCAGGCTCGCCTCTTCCTGATAGGAGGCCAGGAGCACCTCGAGCCCTTCCAGATAGTCCGCCGGGCCGAAGTCGGTGAGTCCGGTGAGATCGGATGCCGTGGTGTGTAGCTCCTCGATTGTTTGGATCTTGTCCACTGAGTACGCTCCTCTGGTCCGTCAGCAGACGGCTTCAACAAATTCTCGAGATACAACGACCGGTTCCTCCCTGAGGGGCAGCAGGTGGAACCGGCCTTTTCGCGGAGCGTACGGAGGGTGTATAGGGGTCTCCGCGGCTGGCCAGCCGGAAAACATCCAGTTTCCCAGGCCGGCTCTGGACGCCGTGCCCGATGCCGCTCCTGATTTATCCGCGCCGGCGGGTCCCGGTGCAAGATATGGCCGTCGATCCGGATGACAATGCGAACGTCATGACCGCGTCCCTTCCGCAACTGTCGCGAACGTCCTGGTAGGCCATCGGCGGCACCCGTTCGCCGGGTGCGGCAGTCTGGGCAGCTGAACATGCCGRCGAAATACTGGTCTCCACTGACTTCGAGCCAATCATAGCCGATACKAGTGGGTGATCGACGTTCTGCGCCCGGGGCCAGCCATCGACAATTGAGATCGGCTGATACGAACATCAGAGCCAGCACGGCCGTGGGTTGATACCCCGCTGCTTCGGGCCCATACTTCCTGCCTCGCGGCAACCGAGGTCGCCACGGTCGCATCACGCCACCCATCCCCCGCCGTTGACAACCTGATGGCCGCGCCTGAAGTGACAACGGCGGGCCCGGCCAGGCGCGTGGATGTCCGGGCATAGAACGGCGGGTAACATTTTATCGCGAACGGGTTACGGCTATAGGTCAGCGCGGACTTGCTGGCCGCGTAAACGCTGCCACCCGGCTCGGGGATCCGGTCGGCGGCGTTACTGCCGATGGTGATGATCCGACCGCCCGCTGGTCATGGATCGGCACCTACTGGACGCTGACGGTGGCGCGGTGGTGGCGCGGTTCCTCGATCTCGTCGAGCAGCGCGATCGCGAAGTCCGCGTACCCGATCCGGCTGGCCGGGTCGCCGTGCTCGGCGACCCGGTACCGGCCGGTGCGCGCCCCGTCGTGGTCGAAGTCCCCAGCGGGAGCGACGTACACCCAGTCGAGTTCGCAGGCGCGCAGCACGTCGAGGCCCGCCGCGTGGCCGAGGAAGAAGGAACGGTACTCGTTCGGGTAGCCGGGCTCGTCCATCAACGCGGCGCCAGATGCCCCCGGCAGGATCGAGGAGAGGCCGACGACCACCAGGCGGCGCACGCCCGCCCTGGCCAGCCCGGTGGCCAAGGCGCGGGACGACGCGGTGAAGAAGTCGTGCGCCGGCGTGGACAGGTCGACCGCGGCGCTGATCGCCGCGTCCTGTCCGGCCGCCGCACGCTCGACACTTACCGCATCAGTGACATCACCCGCAACCACCCGGGCGTCGGACGGCAGGTCGCCATGACGTGCGGGGTCGCGCATCACGGCGGTGACCCGGTGGCCGCGGCGACCTGCTTCGGCGAGAACCTGCCGCCCCGCACGCCCGCCCGCGCCGAACACCACAATGTTCACGGCAACCCCTCTCCCCGTATGCCGGTGCCCTTGCRCCTGCCGGTGCGCGGACGCTATCGGGGATGGCGGTTACCGCGGGGATACCGGCTGGCTGGCTATCGTGAAGCGGTGAGGAAGCCCCTGCCCGCCGACATGTTCGACGAGCTGTGCCCGTCCTCGCTCAACCCGATCCGCTTCGGCGACAAGTGGGCAGCGCTCATCATCCGCTGCCTTGAGGACGGGCCGCGCCGGTTCTCCGAGCTGCGCGTGCCGCTGAGCCGGGTCACTCCCAAGGTGCTCACCCAGTCGCTGCGTTCCCTTGAACGGGACGGCCTGATCACCCGCACCGTCCTGGATGCCAGGGCCACCGCCCATGTCGAGTACGAGCTGACCGCGCTGGGCCGCAGCATGCTGGAGCCGATGGCGGTCGCCTGCGCCTGGGTCGCCGAGCACKGGGACCAGCTCCTCGACGCCCGCGAGGCGTATGACCGCGCCCTCCGCCTCGACCGCRCCGGATGAGGCGGCGTGGCTATCGCCGACGCGCCGCACAGTTCTGGACACATACCGAAACGTGCGGAGCGACGCCGATCCAGCCGAGCGAGACCCACAGCGTGACCGCTACCTCGGCCGTTTCCAGTTCGACACCGGGACCCTCGCCATCTTCGACCAGCGCCCCGACGTCCCCCGCCATCGGCGAACGCACCGGCGTCACCACGACCGCCGGTCCCGCCGGCCGCGCGATCACTCTGCTTCGCGGGTGACGTGCCTGCCCGCATCGTGCATACGGGCGGGCACGGGGCGGACCGGGCAGGCCGTCGGTACCGGAGGCGGCTCCGGCCGGTGGCGGCGCCTGTGTCCCGCCCGCGCGGCCGGTCGAAGGCCGGTGAAACCGGCGTGCAGGGGCGGTGATACCGCCGTTGTCTAGCGTTCTGGCCAGCTCATCCGACGCCTCCCTCGACCCGACGCCCCCGTTGTCGATCCCCCGTTGTCGATCCCCCGTTGTCGCGACACCCCACGGAAGGAAGACGGATGACAGCCATGCCCGCGGTCCAGGCCGGTGGTCTGGTCAAGAGATTCGGCGATTTTCACGCCGTCGACCACATCGATCTCGAGGTGCACCACGGCGAGATCTTCGGCGTGCTCGGGCCCAACGGCGCCGGCAAGACGACGATGCTGAAGATGCTGGCCACGCTGTTGGCGATCGACGACGGCCGGGCCGAGATCTTCGGCGTCGACGTCGCCGCCCAGCCGCACCGGGTCCGTCAGCTCATCGGCGTGACCGGCCAGTACGCCTCCGTGGACGAGGACCTCACCGCCACCGAGAACCTGTGGCTGTTCGGCCGGCTCCAGGGCCTGCGCTCGGCTGACGCGCGCGCCACCGCGCGCCGGCTGCTGGAGCAGTTCGGTCTCGAGGAGGCCGCCGAACGACAGATCTCGGCGTTCTCCGGCGGGATGCGCCGCCGCCTCGATCTTGCCGCGTCCCTCATCACCCGGCCACCGTTGATCTTCCTGGACGAGCCGACGACCGGCCTCGACCCGCGTACCCGCGGCCAGATGTGGGACACCATCCGCGAGCTCGTCAACGACGGCTGCACCGTCCTGCTCACCACGCAGTACCTGGACGAGGCCGACCAGCTCGCCGACCGGGTCTGCGTGATCGACCACGGGCGCAAGGTCGCCGAGGGCACGCCGGACGAGCTCAAGACCCAGGTCGGCGACTCGACGCTGCAGCTTCAGCTCGCCCCCGGCGCTGACCAGGAGCGCGCCCGCGAGGTGGTGCTGCGGGTGCTCGGCGAGGAGCCGGTCACCACGCCCGAGTCCGGCCGGCTCAACGTCCCGCTCGACGTCGCCGACCGGGCCGCCGACGTGCTGATCGCGCTGCGCGGGGCCGCCGTCGCGATCGCCTCGGTCAGTGTCGCCAAACCGACCCTCGACGAGGTCTTCTTCGCCCTCACCGGCCACGGCGCCGGTCCCGGCCACGGCGGCCCGGGCGACGCCGGCGACCCGGGCGACGCCGGCGACCCGCAGACCGCCGGCGGCCCGACCGGAGCGGTACCCGACCAGGACGCGACCGGCCCCGACGACCACGCCACGGAGGTAACTCGATGAACACCGTTCTCGCCGGGCCGTCGGCCGGGCCGGCCGCAGGCGCGCCGCGGCCGGCCTCGGCCGTCGACCCGGCAGCCGCCGTTGCCCGTACCCGGGCCCGCGCCGGGGTGGGGGACACCCTTACCCAGAGCTTCGCGATGGCCTGGCGAGCGCTGAAGAAGATGCGCCGCAACCCGGAACAGTTCTTCGACGTGGCGCTCCAGCCGCTGCTGTTCACCGCGATGTTCGCCTACGTGTTCGGCGGCGCGATCTCCGGCGACGTCCACAGCTACCTGCCGCTGCTCATCCCCGGCATCGTCGCCCAGACCGTGCTCACCACCTGCATGGCCACCGGTACGCAGCTGCGGGAGGACATGGACAAGGGGGTCTTCGACCGGTTCCGGTCCCTGCCGATGTCCCGGATCGCGCCGCTGRCCGGGCCGATGATCGCCGACCTGGTCCGCTACCTGATCGCGGCGAGCCTGACCTACCTGATGGGCCTGATCCTCGGCTACCGGCCCGGCGGCGGCGTGCCCGGCGTGCTCGGCGCGATCGTGCTCGCGGTCCTGACCGGCTGGGCGATCGCGTGGGCGTTCACCTGGATYGGCACGGTCGCCCGCAGCGCCCGCAGCGTGCAGGGAATCTCGATGATGATCCTGTTTCCGCTGACCTTCCTGTCCAACGCGTTCGTGCCGGCGAAGACGCTGCCGGGCTGGCTGGAGACCTTCACCAGGGTCAATCCGGTGTCACACCTGGTCTCCGCCACGCGGGACCTGGCCAACAACGGCGTGCTCACCGGGCAGGTCGGCTGGACGCTGCTCACCGGTCTCGCCGTGATCGTGATCTTCCTGCCGATGTCGGTCGTCAGCTACAAGCGGCACCTGTAGCCCGTGCCCCGGCGATGCCCCGTCGCGGCCCGGTGGTAGATCGGCCAGCCGCTCGGCCAGCCGTTCGACGAGGATGCACGCCTCGTCGAACAGCTGTGCCGGGCGCCGGGCCTCGGCGTCCGACCGGGCTGCCGGGAGTGCGCCGGGTGCCCGGCGCTCGGCGAGCGCCTCGACCCGGGCCCACCCCAGCGACGGGATCGTCGCGATGTAGGAGAAACGCTTCGCCAGCGCGAGCAGCTGGACCGCCTCCCGCACTGTCATCCCGGCCGGCATCCCGGCCGGCCGGCCGTCGCGAAGGCCCCAGACGCCGAACGCGAACAGCAGCGTCCCGCACGCCGGATAGTCGATCGTGGCCCGGCTGCGTCGCAACGCGTCGGCATACCGGACGAGACTGGCGCGAAACAGGTCGTGGCCGGTGGCGAGGTCGTCGGCGCTGGCCGCGTGCCAGGCGAAGGCGGCGAGCGCCACCGCGTCGCCGGCCAGCACCCAGGGCTCGACGCCGGTCGTTGCGACGCCGGGCCATCGCAACGCCCGCATCCCCGCTGCCGCGTCCAGATGCTGGCGCAGGCCCACAGCCGTGTCGCCGCGCACGATCGCGAGCTCGGCCCGGCCGATCGCCGCCATCATCGGGCCGCCGTACACGGCCCCGTCCGACGGGTCGATCTGGGCGAGATACTCCTCGGCCGCGTCGAGCCGGCCGCCGTTGACGGCGTCGAACGCCAGCAGCACCCGCAGCTGTGCGACGTCGTCGCGGGCACCGAGCCGTTCCAGGACCGGCAGGGCCGCCTGGGCGTGGGAACGGGCGACGGCGAAATCTCCGCGCCGCATCGTCAGCTCGGCCAGCCGGGTGTGCACCATGGCCGTCAGCCACGGCCCTTCCCGCGGTGTGGCCAGGGCCAGCGTCTGCTCGGCGGCTGCCGCCGAGGCCAGTGCCTCACCGGCGTTCTCGTGCAGATGGGCCAGCCACACCAGACAGACCAGGCGCAGGTGCCGGTCGGCGCCGTCCGCCAGCCGCACGAGCTGTGTCTCGGTGTCCGTGGGCTGCGCCGGGTCGAGGGCGAGCAGCACCCGCGCCGTGTTGGCCAGCCACGGGTCGCCCGCAGCCTCGGGGCCGAGCCGCTCCAGCAGCTCGCGGATCGGCGCCGGGAGAAGCCCGTCCCCCACGAAGATCGCGACCGTCGCCATCGCGGTCCCGGCAGCCACGGCCGCCTGAGCCGCGGCGGGCTGCGGTGTCCAGCCGGACAGCATCGCGGTGACCGCGTCGATCAGCACCGACATCCGGAGGTGCTCGCCGCGGATCGCCCAGAACATACCGAGCACCGCCAGCAGCCGCACGACCGTCTCGGTGTCGCCGTCGGCCACCGCGTCACGCAACTCGTCGGCGAGGTTCGTCTCCTCGGCCGCGATCGCGTCGATCGCCGCGAACTGCCGCTCCGTGACCAGACCCACGCCGTGCCGGGTGGCGTAGCCGACCGCCCAGTCCCGCTGGGCCCGTCGCGCCGCGACCTGCTCGCCGGATTCGGCCAGCCGCAGCCGGCCGAACTCCCGGACCGTCTCCAACATCCGATAACGCACTCCGCCGGCCGGCTCGCGCACGCTCAGCAACGACTGTTCGACGAGGTTCTGCACCGCGTCGACCGCGTTGACGGGATCGGAACCCGCTGCCTCGTCGGCGGGGCCGGGGGCGGCGAGGATCTCCTCCGCCGCCTCCAGGGTAAAACCGTCCGGGAACAGCGCCAGCCGGCGCAGCGAGCGCCGTTCCGGCTCCGCCAGCAGGTTCCACGACCAGTCGATCACGGCGAGCAGCGTGCGGTGGCGGTCCGGGGCGGCGCGGTCTCCGCCGCGCAGCAAGGCGAACCGGTCCGCCAGCCGCCGGTCGACGTCCTCCACCGACATCGCCCGGACCCGAGCCGCCGCCAGCTCGATCGCCAGCGGAAGCCCGTCGAGCCGGTCGACGATCCGGCCGACCACCTCACGGTCGAGCCGGACGGTGGGGCGGGCCGCGGTGGCACGCTGGCTGAACAGCTCGACCGCGTCGGCGCGGACCAGCTCGCCGAGCAGGTAGACCCGCTCGGCACCGATCGCGAGCGGCGCCCGGCTCGTCGTGAGCACCCGCAGGTCGGCGGTGGCCGTGACGAGGAAGGCGACCAGCTCGGCAACCTCGGCGACAAGATGCTCGCAGTTGTCCAACAGCAGCAGGCCCGGCCCCCGCGCCAGTCGCGCGGCGATCCGCGCGCGCAGGTCGGCGCGCTGCGCGGGGGTCAGCACCCGGCGGTCGCCGATCGAGTCGCGGACGCCGAGCGCGGAGCCGACCTCGCCGATCAGGTCCTCGGGCGCCGCCACCCCGACCAGGTGGACGACGTGCACCACCGGCAGCGTGCTGTCCCGGGCGAGCAGATGGGCCAGGCGGGTCTTCCCGAGGCCACCCGGCCCGACGATCGACACCACCCGCGACCGGTCCAGTAACGCCCGCAGCCGCTCGACGTCGTGCTGGCGGCCCAGCAGGGGAGTGGCGTCGTATCGGATCCCGCCCCGGACGGGCCGGTCGAGGGCGAGCAGATCGCGCTGGACCCGGGTGAGTGTCTCCCCGGGGCTGGTCCCCAGCCGTTCCCGCAGGTCCCGGCGGTAGCGCTCGAATCGTCCCAACGCCGCCGCGGGCCCGCGCACCGCGGCCTCGCTGCGTAGCAGGTCGACCAGCAGGTCCTCGTCGTCGGGCTGCTGCGCGTGCGCCGCCTCCAGGAGCCCGAGCGCCTTGGCATGCTCACCTGTACGGCTCGTGGCCCGGGCCAACAGCAGTCGGGCCGCCGCCAGGTCGCGGCCGGCCGCCCGGCGCACGCCGGCGAGCGGCCCGGAGCCGTTCACCGGCACCGGCGGCAGCGCCGCGCCGAGGTCCAGCGCAGCGCGGGCCCGCTCGACGGCGGCCCGCGGATCGACAGCGACGAGCTCGGCGGCCTCGGCCACCAGCCGGCCCAGCAGACAGCTGTCGACCTGCGTCGGCAGGAGACCGAGCCGGTAGCCGTCACCGTCGCGCACCACCGCACCGGCACCGCACGCCGCCCTGGTCCGCGAGACGACCACCTGAAGGCCCTTGGCCGGGTTGGCCAACGACCCCTCGCCCCAGATCATCTCGGCCAGCCGCTGCGCCCGCACCGGCCGGCCGGGCTCGGATGCCAGCGCCGCCAGCAACGCCCGGGGGCGGTCGCCCATCACCGGGGTGCCCTCCCAGCGCACCCCGTCCAGGAGCATGAGGCTCACGACCACTCTGATCAGTCTAGAACGGCAGCCAGGAACGATCCGTACGTCCCCAGGAGCGTTGCCAGGGCCGGTTCCGCGGTCGAGCGACATGGTCCGGGCGACGGCATGGTCCGGGCGACGGCATGGTCCGGGCGACGGCATGGTCCGGGCGACGGCATGGTCCGGGGCTGGTTCGTTCGGGCCGCCCGCCGAGCACATCGCCATGACGAACCTCAACGAGGTGAATAAGTGGATCATTCTGCCGTATGGCCGCGGAGTTGATCACCGAACCTGGGGTCGGTCCTTCTCGCTCCGGTCGACATGCGATCCTTGGGGRCGAGAGATCAGGACTCCCGCTGAGCGAGGTGATGGGTGGGCAGCCGGAACCGGGAACGACGCAAGGCAAAACAGAAGGCCCGCGCGAACCGTGTCCGCGCCCAGGCGCCGGAGTCCGGGGCAGGGGCCTTCTACCAGGAGGAGCGCGGCCAGCGGGAGATGTTTCGCCGGATCRCCGATCARCTGRTCGCGGCGGCGCTGAACGCCCAGCTCGCCCGGGATGAGGCGRCACTGGCCGAGTACGTGGAGTTGCTCGTCGCCGCGCCGGGCGGGCCGGCCGGACGCCGAGTTGTCAATCGGTCCCTGGCCGGGTGGTTCGACCGCACCGTCGAGGCCGCCTGGCAGCGCGGCTGGCAGCCGGCTGACGTGCACCGGATCGTGAACCGTCAGGCAGGCCAGCGCCAGGCGCGACTCGCCGTCGACGCCATCGCCGGCCAGATGCGGCAATACGCGGCCGCCACCGTCGACGAGCGGTGGAAGAACCAGCTGTATGATCTTAACGCCGTTCTGTGGTGGGAGGATGACGGCACCTGGCTGGACGCCTKGGGTGACCGGGAGGGCCGGGACCGGGCGGAGGCGCTTGCCGACACCCTTGGTCTGCTCACCCTTCTGCACACCCTTCCCGCGATCGAATCCCTGTGCCCCCCGCCAGGCACCACACGACGCGACCCACCAGGTCGCCCCGCGGGACGCGGCCACGGCCAGGCGGACCCGGGCCACCGGGCCGGGGCCGGCCGGAGCGCCGACCCACGCATCCTCGACAAGGTCCGGGCGCTGCTGGCGAAGGCCGAATCAACCGGGTTCGCGGACGAGGCTGAGGCGCTGACCGCCAAGGCACAGCAGCTCATGGCCCGGCACAGCATCGACGAGGCGCTGCTCGCGGCGCGGGAGGGAACCCGCGACGAGCCGGCCGGCCGCCGGGTCGGCGTCGACAGCCCTTACGAGGCGGCCAAGGCCAGCCTGCTCGACGTGGTCGCCGGTGCAAACCGATGCCGTTCGGTGTGGACAAAGAACCTCGGGTTCGCCACGGTGATCGGTTTCCAGCCTGACCTCGACGCCGTCGAACTGCTGTACACCTCGCTCCTGGTCCAGGCGACCGCGGCGATGATGCAGGCCRGGTCCCGCCACGGGCGGTCCCGCACCCGGTCGTTCCGCCAGTCGTTCCTCGCCTCGTTCGCGGTCCGGATCGGCCAACGCCTGACGGCCGCTACCGAGCAGGCCAGTGAACAGGCCGCGGTCGAKGCGGGCGAGAGCCGGCTGCTGCCTGTGCTCGCCGCCCGTGGCGACGCCGTGAAGGAGGCAGCCGAGACGATGTTCCCGCAGGTCGTCGCCCGGGCGGTGAACGCGACCGACGGCGAGGGGTGGGCGTCCGGCCGGGCCGCCGCTGACCTCGCCTCCCTGCACACCTACGGCGAGGTGACCACCGCCCGGTCCCGATAGCCATGGCGCCGGAGCCGGCCCTCGCCTCACCGGTCACGCGATCATCCTGTTCGGGGCGGGACAGGCCCGCGTGCGGGCGCACCTCGCGCATCCGCTGGGAGTGAAGGGCTTCGCCGTCTCATGTGGGGGGTGGGAGTTTCTTCCGGCAGGTGATCGTGGCGGCCAGAGTGAGGAACCCGAGGAAGTTCCGGCCATCGCGTTCGTAGCGGATGGTCAACCGGCGGTAGCCATCCAGCCAGGAGATCGTTCTCTCGCCTTTCCACCGATGCCGGCCGAGACGTTCGGTGCTGTCCACCGTCGTGTTCACACTGCCCGCCGGAGACGCACCCACCTGGCTGGACGCGCGTCAGGGCTGTTCGCCGCGCGCTGGATCATCGACATACCCGGGGGGAGCTCACTCGTCGAGTTCGTAATCGAACCAAATGTGGTGGGTGTCGTCGGAGTC
>NZ_MAQZ01000099.1:0-30266 GCF_001756285.1 Frankia sp. CgMI4 | reverse complement strand
AGCCCTCGGCGAGCTGCTCGTAGCGTTCACCCTTGCGGAGGTGGACGAGCACCAGGAGTGCCTGCTCGGGTGGGGGCAGCTTGCGCCAGGTCCGGCGCTGGGCGCGATCCTCGGCCAGCAGCCCCGCAAGGAAGGTCAGGGTCGACTCGGGCAGGTCGACGACACCAGGGTAGGTTAGCAACGGAAGTCCTCGGTCAAGGGCACAGTGGGGTAGACACCCTGTGATCTACCGGGGACTTCTCTATTTACGGCACCCCTCCGGCCACCGCCCGGCCAACTATCGCCGCCGCCAGATGACGGAACGACCGGAACCAGTGCCCGTTCAATTCGTCAATTGGTGATCCTCAACGGCCGAAAGAATCAGACAAACAGAGATTGAAAAGGCTCAATGATCAATCTCACTGGCGTCGGGGGGCGTGGTCCGTGTCGGTCGAAGAACTGCAGGTACGTCGCTCGTAGAAGAACTCGATCGAACCGGAGGCCCGTAAAGACCGCCGCTGCGCGACGGTAATCCCGCGTGCCGCCCGTGGGCCGCCCGCGATCTGGTGACGTTCGGCACAGTCGGGCCACACCCCGGAAAGATCGACATTGGTTCCCATCAAAATACCTTGGCGTAAGCCGTGGTCGGCGGCGAGAATAGCAGCGGATGGGAGATCTTCCCCACGCCGCCGCGCGCCTGGAARGCCGTACCGTGGTAGGGTCCGGCAGTCGTAAGATCATTTTTATTCATCTCTCGGAAACGCCGGCCGACGGAGTGCTTTGGGTGCTTACCGACCCCGGCGAGTAGCATGCGATATCTCTGTCGTGCATGCGACATCGTCATGAAAGGTCGCGGATCGTTCGTATCATGAAGCCAGCCAGTGAAAGGGCCTCGCTGAGTGCCGGCGCGCTCTTCGCGAGTCAGTCGGCGCTGGTCAGACGTCTCTGCAATCGCCGCCGAGTCATCGGGCCTGGCGCCTGCGACTGGAAAGCAGCCGTGGCGCGTGGACCTCAGCTCTCCTTTCGGCCCGCTGGCCCGTGGACCGTAACCACCCTCAGGAGGAGCATGTCCATTCAGTGAAGCGAGACCAGAAGACTGAAGGTCGGTTCGAGCGAGGAGCCCACGAGCATGGTGGACAGCATCAATGCGTTCATGATCTTCGGTCCTCTGGAGATCATTCTCAAAGGAGAGATCATCTCGATTGAGTCCGGAAAGCTCCGCACCCTGCTGGCAGCCCTCCTGCTGGACGCGGGCAGCGTCGTCGGCTCCGATCGGCTGATCGACTGGTTGTGGGACGACCACCAGCCAGCGAACCCGCGGGGAGCGCTACACACGTACATTCGGCGGCTCCGTCAGCTCCTGGGCGACCCGAAGATGCTGAGCACTGTCAGTAGCGGCTACCGCCTGAACCTCGGGACGGCGGTCCTGGACCTGCAGCAGTTCCGCCGGCTGGTCAGGGGGGCCGAGGAGACGGCGGACCCGCAGGCTCAGGCGAAACTGCTGACCGACGCGCTGGCGATCTGGCGCGGCCCCGCGCTGGCCGACGTGCCCTCCGAGTCCCTGCGCCGGGAGAAGGGCGCGGCGCTGGAGGAGGAAAGGATGTCCGCGCTGGAGTCCCGCTTCGAGCTCGAGGTGCGCTTGAACCGAGCCGCCCAGATTGTCCGCGAGATCCGCCTCGCGGCTATCGACAATCCCTATCGGGAGAAGTTCTGGGAGCTGCTGATGCTGGCCCTGTACCGGGCCGGCCGGCAGGCCGAGGCACTGGACGTCTACCAGCAGGTGCGCACGCTGCTGGTAGACGAGCTCGGCATCGAGCCCGGCAGCGGCCTGCGGGACCTGCACGGGCGGATCCTCGAGTCCGACCCGCAGCTGTGCCTGCCGGATCGGTCCGCACCCGACGCGGCGACGCCGTCCACAGTGCCGGCCCAGCTCCCCGCCGACGCGATCGGGTTCGTCGGCCGGCAGGAGCTGATGGACCAGCTCACCGAGGCCTTGCGCCCGTCTGGGACGCGCCCGGGCGTACCGGTCGTCGTGTTGTGCGGGCCGCCCGGAATCGGCAAGACGGYGCTGGCTGTAAGTCTCGGCCACCGGTTGCGGCCAGCGTTCCCGGACGGGCAGCTGTACGTCAACCTGCGCAGCCACGAGCGGCTCGGCCAGGACCCGCCGCTCACTCCGGAGCATGTGCTGCCGCAGTTCCTACGCAGCCTCGGCGTTCCGCCGGGCCAGATCCCGGTCGAGCTGGCCGAGCAGGCGAACCTGTTCCGATCGAAGGTCGCCGGCCGACACGTGCTGGTGATGCTCGACAACGCCTCGAGCATTGACCAGGTGATGCCGCTGTTGCCCGGCGACGCCGGTTGCTCCGTCATCATCACCAGCCGACGGCACCTGGGTGGCCTGGTCGCCACGCTGGGCGCGCRGGTCGTCCAAGTGGGCACTCTGAGCCCCGAGGAGTCCCGCGAGCTCGTCGAGGGCATGTTGCGCAACGTCGCTGTCCCGGTGGATCCTGCGCTGATTCCGGAGGTGGTGGCGCTGTGTGYGTATCYCCCCCTCGCCCTGCGCATCGCCGCCGCCAATCTGATCAGTTTCCCGGGCGGCCACGCCGACGAATACGTGGACAGCCTGCGCACGGGCAACCGGCTGGCSGCGCTTACCGTGGACGACGACCCGGTCTCGGCGGTGTCCAACGCCTTCGCGCTGTCCTACGACTCGGTCGGGCCGGACGATCGCCGGTTGTTCAGCCTGGCCGGGCTCTTCCCCGGGCCCGACTTCTCGGCCAATGCCGTCGCTGTCCTGGCAGACATGAGCACAGCCCAGACCCGCAACTCGTTGAACAGGCTCACGGTGGCGAACCTGCTGCAGCAGCAGGCGCCCGGCCGGTACCAGTTTCACGACCTGCTGCGGGAATACGCTTACAAGCGGGCAGGCGACCATTTCACTGCCCAGGAGATAGCGGCGGCAGTGGACCGTCTCGGCCTGTGGTACCTGGTCGGCACGAGAAACGCGGTGGATATCCTGCACGTGGAGTTCCTCCGGCTCCCGCTGCCGCCAGAAACACGCTCCGTGATCGACGCGCCGGAATTCGTCGACGAGAGCCAGGCGATGGCCTGGCTGCTCGCGGAGTGGCGCAACGTCCTTGCTTGTATGCGCGCGCTCGACGGTTCCTGTTCAAGCCATCTGACCTGGCATCTTTCCGATGCGCTCCGCGGGTTCTTCTGGACCGGAAGATATCGGACTGAATGGTCGGAGGCGGCGCACGGCGGTCTGATTGCGGCCGGTCGGAGTAAGGACAAGCTCGGCATGGCCGCGATGCACCGCAGTCTCGCCAACCTGTATAACACGCTAGGTGACTATCGTCAGGCGATAAACCACCTTGCTGAAAGTGTCGCCCTGCACACCGACCTCGGCATGTCCGAGGAGGTGGCCGCCATCCTGAACAACCTCAGTCTCGCCCATCTGAGTCTCAGCCAGGTCGATCAGGCCGAGCGCATCGGGCAGGAGGCCTTGGCGATCGCCCGGGAAGTCGGGTCCCCGCGGACCGAGGCCGCCGCGCTTGGACTACTCGGCCAGATCCACTGGGCTCAGGGCGACATGACTGTGGCCACGACCTACATCACGTCGTCGCTGCGGGCCGCCGGCGAGCTCGGGCTGCATCACATCACCTCGTACAGCCTGAGGAACCTGGGCCTGGTACGTGAGGCGTTGGGAGATCTGGACGCTGCGAAGTCCTGCTTCTCCCAGGCTCTTGAGGTCTCCACGCGTATCGACTCCTTCTACGACCGGAGCATCTCGCTCTACGGGCTCGCGCTGGTGCACCACGATGTCGGTGACAACCAGGCCGCGCTTGAGTTCGCCGAGCAGGCGCTGGGCGCCTTCCAGGAGTGCGGTGACCGGACCTTTGAGGCGGAGACCCTCTGCATCATGTCGGGGATCAACGCCGAGCGCGGGGACTGGACCGCATCCATCCAGTGCGCCCGGCAGGCATTCGAACGGGCAAACGCCATCGACTACACCGACGGGAAGGCCTACTCGCTCGTCCGGATCGCGCTCGCGGWCGACCACTTCGGCCGTGCCGCCGCCGCGGCGCTGCACGCGGCAGACGCCTTCGCCCTGGTGGCCGGCACCAACCGGATCACTCAGCGCAGGATCCTGGTAGACCTCGGGCTGATGTACGCCGAGCAGCAGGAGTTCGAGCGAGCCACCGAATGCGCACAACGCCTGCGCACCATCTCGGAGGAGACCGGGCAGCTTCTGGGCGCGGCCGAGGCGAAAAGGATTATGGCCCTGGTCACGCGCCGGTCGAACCTTTTGYCATCCGCCGAACCCCTCCGGAACGAAGCGTCGTAGACCGTCGGCTGGACCGCGTGCCTGATACAACCCGGGTGCGCGGACCGCGCGACATCCGGCCTTTCTCACCCTCTGATCATGCGCCCCTCGGCGGAACTGGTCTGATACRCCGGCGTGGTCCCGCTGATGTCAACCGCCAGCCAGCCGTCAGCGGCACGAAAGGATGGTCGGGGTAGCTTTGTCCTGCGCAGGAAATATGCGCCCAGTACAAGCAGATGCCGTCCTGGCGACGGGCGCAGCAATCAGCGGAAGAAATCCCGCGCAGGACCCCAGCGAAGGATCCGTAGATGCCGGCTGACACTGAGATCGCACACACCGAGGACTCTCTCCGCGAGCTGCACTTCATGCAGACGGTCGACCGTTCCCTCATCCACCGTCACGCGCTTTCCGAAGTGTTCCTGACCGACACCGTGCCCACCGGTGCGACGTCCTACCTGGCTGCCGCCCAACTGCCGTCGTCCCACGCGTACTTCACCGACCACGTCCGACACGGCGCGGTGGATCCACTGCTTCTGCTGGAATGCTCACGCCAGGCTGAGACCTACGGCGCCCACGTGCATTTCGGCGTGGCACGGGACACCCGGTTCGTCCTGAGGTCGTGGTCCATGCAGCTGCCGGGGCTGTTCGCCATCCGCACCCGAGGCGCCAGCGAGCTGACGATGGCGGTCGGCACGCGCCCACTCGTCGGCGACCGGCCGACCAGTCGGTCGCTGGCCTACGACATCCGGCTTTCCCTGGACGGCGTGGCCATCGGCGACACCCGGATCGCGGTGGGCTACCTGTCTGACTCCGCCTACGAACACGTGCGGGCGCTCCGCCGGGGAAGCGCGCCGCACACATCGGACGACATCCGGCCCACGCCCGCGACGATCGCGCCGGCCGCTGTCGGGCGAGCCAGCAGCGTCAACACAATCCTCGTGGATCCCGTCCAGTTCGCTGGCGGGGCCACGGCCACCATTCGGGTGCCCGTCGACAACCGCAGCATGTTCGACCACGCACTGGACCATTTCCCCGGCATGGTACTCACMGAGGCGGCCCGGCAGCTGTGCCTGTGGTCCGGCGCGGACCTGCTCGGCGTGCCGGCCACCGCGGCCACCGTCGTCGCCTTCGACCTGGCCTTCACCCGGTTCGCCGAGCTGGATGTGACAACCACCGTGGCAGCGGTCCACCAGCATGAGGACGTGGTCGGCGGGTCCACCTTCGCCGTGTCCTTCCAGCAGAACGACGCCGTCATCGCGGCGGGAACCATGACCATCTGCCCGGTTCCCACCAGTCATCTCACCGACGACTGAACCCACAGCCGCACACAACGCCAGCTGCACAGGGCGAGGACGGGCACCGGCGGTGGCGCCGCGGGCCCGGGAGGAGAATGCGATGGGCCGATCGATCTTCATCACGGGCGGGAGCCGGGGCATCGGCCTGGCCGCCGCACGGTCGTTCGCCGAGGGGGGCGACCGGGTCGCCGTCGCCGGCCGGTCGGGGGCCGCCCCGGAAGGCGTGCTCGGTCTGCGCGCGGACGTCAGGGTACCTGGCGACGTCGAGCGTGCGCTGCGAGAGGCGGAGGAGGCGCACGGAACGGTCGAGGTACTCGTCGCCAACGCGGGCATCACCATCGACGTCCCGCTGCTGCGGATGTCCGACGAACAGTTCGAGACCGTGGTCGACACGAACCTGGCCGGAGCGTTCAGAGCCGTCCGGGCCGCCGTCGCCAGCATGCTTCCGGCCCGGCGTGGGCGAGTGGTGTGCGTGTCGTCGGCACTTGGTTTCCTCGGCTCCCCCGGGCAGAGCAACTACGCCGCGTCCAAGTCCGCCCTCCTCGGCATGGCACGGTCCGTCGTGTGGGAGCTCGGGAACCGCGACATCACCGTGAACGTGGTGGCACCGGGGATCATTGACACCGACATGACCAGGCCGCTGACCGAACAGCGCAGGCAGGAGCTGATGCGGATGACCCCGCTGCGCCGGATGGGGACAGTGGACGAGGTCGTCGCCGCCATCCGGTTCCTCGCCAGCGACGAGGCAAGCTACGTCACTGGCACCGTCCTCCCCGTCGGCGGCGGCATCGCGATGGGCCTGTAGGCGCAACCCCGACCGGGTGCGGACAGTCCGCGCCGCCGTCAGGTGCGGGCCGCGGCCAGCAGATGCCGGGTGTACGGGTGCGCGGGGCGCTCGAGCACCTGCTCCGCGCCGCCGATCTCGGCCACCTGCCCGTCCTTCATCACCAGGACGCGGTCGCTGACGTGCCGGATCACTGCGATATCGTGGGAGATGAACAGCAGGGCCAAGCCGAGTTCGTCGCGCAGTCCCGCCAGCAGGTCGAGGATCTGGGCCTGCACCGACAGGTCGAGCGCGGACACCGGTTCGTCGCAGACGAGGACCTCGGGTGACGGCGCGAGCGCACGCGCGATCGCCAGYCGCTGACGCTGCCCGCCGGACAGCTCGCGAGGGTGGCGTCGCAGCACCTGTTCGGACAGCCCTACCTGGTCGAGGAGTGCGACGATCCGATCTCGTCGCGCCCGGCCCCGATCCGGACCGGACATGGCGTCGCCGACGATCCGCTCGGCGGTGTGACGCGGGTCGAATGAGCTCAGGCAGTCCTGGTGGACGGCCTGTATCCGGTGCCGCCGAGGCCTGCGGTCACGTTCGCGTACCCGGCTGGGCGAGGCGGTCGCCGCCGCGGCCGCCACCCAGGGCGCGCCGGCGAACCGGACGGTACCCTCGTCCGGTTCGAGCAGGCCGAGCACGATGCGGGCCAGCGTGGTCTTGCCGGACCCGGACCCACCGATGACGCCGAGTGTCTCGGCGGCACGAAGCTCGAACGTCACGGCACGGACGGCGTCCCGCCACCCCCCGTCGGGATCGCGGAAACGTTTGGTGATGCCGGTGGCTTCGACGAGAGCCTCGGCGGTGTCCCTGCGGGCCGGGGCGACGACCCGTGGCGGTCCGGCCCGCTCCGTTTCCGTTCCGGGCCGCCAGCACAGGACGCCGGGTTCGAGACCCGGGTGATCGGGGCGCGGCAGTTCCTCGCGGCACCGGTGGTCGGCGAGTGGGCAGCGCACCGCGTATGGGCAGCCGTCCGGCCCGGCCGGTGGACGGCGCGGCAGGTCCGGGGACAGCACGGTGCCCCGCGAGTGCCGCGAGGGGGCCGCCGCGAGCAACGCGCAGGTGTACGGATGCCGTGGACCGCCAAGCACGTCGACGGCCGGTCCCTGCTCGATGATCCGCCCCTCGTACATGACCGCCACCCGGTCGGCGACGGCGGCCACCGTGGCAAGATCGTGACTAATCAACAGCAGAGCGACACCGCCGCGTACCAGGCCGCGCAGCACCTCGACGATCCGCTCCCGGGAGGCGGCATCCAACGCGGTCGTGGGTTCGTCGACCAGCAGCAGGTCGGGTCCGGCCGCGACCGTCGAGGCGATCAGGGCCCGCTGTCGCAGACCGCCAGAGAGCTGATGCGGGTACTGCCCGGCGCGCCGGGCCGGCTCCGGCACCCCCACCTGCCCAAGCGTCGCGACGGCCCGCTCGCGGACGTCGCGACGGGCCACGATCCGGTGGACGCGCAGGGGCTCGGCCACCTCCGCTCCCACCGTCCGCAGCGGATCCAGGGAGGCCAACGCGTCCTGGGGCACCAACCCGATCCGGCGGCCTCGCAACACCCGCCACCCCGGTTCGGTCAAGGCGGTCAGATCCACGCCCTGCAGGTCCAGCCGGCCAGCACGGACMATCGCACCGCGCCCGGCCAGTCCGATCAGCGTCCGGGCGAGCACGCTCTTGCCGGCACCGGACTCGCCCACGACCGCGAGACACTCGCCGGGACGGACGGCGATCGACACGTCCCGCACCGCACGCACGCCGGCGACGCCGTCCCGAAACGTCACGTCCAGCCGCTCGACGACCAGGGTCGGCTCGGCGGCGGTCACGTCCGGGCTCATCCGCCGCGCCGGACAAGCCGCTGCTGGGCCCGGCGGCCGGCGGCCTGGACGGCGAGCACGGTCAGCGCGAGCGCCGCACCCGGGCACACCCCGACCCACCACGCGGACCGTAGGAAGTCCCGGCCTTCCGCCAGCATCAGACCCCACTGCGCGGTGGAGGGCTGCGGGCCCAACCCGAGGAAGCTCAGCCCCGCCACGTACACGATGGCCGAGCCGACCCCCGTGGTCGCCAGCGCCAGCGCCGGACCGAGCGCGTTTGGCAGCACGTGGCGCACGACCAGCGCCATCCGGCCGACGCCGAGTCCGCGGGCCGCCTCGACGTAACCCGCTCGGCGGGCGACCATCGCCTCGGCGCGGACGAGGCGGCCGTACAGAGGCGTCAGCGCCACCACCGTGGCAATCATGGTCCTGCCGCTGCCGGGCCCGAGCACCGCGATGACCAGGAGGGCGAGCATCAACGGGGGTATCGCGATCAGCACATCCATCACCCGGGTGAGCACCAGGTCGACGAGGCGCCCGCCGAGCGCCGCCGCGAGGCCCAGAGCCGCACCGATCCCCACGGCCAGCGCGACGGAGCCGACGCCGAGCAGCAGGGACGCCCGGGCACCATGCAGCACCCGGGCGCACACGTCCCGCCCGAGCTGGTCGGTCCCACACCAGTGCGAGCCGCTCGGCGCTGCCAGCACGCCTGACGGGTCGACGACGGTCGGCGAGGCGCCCGTGAGGATCCCCGGTGCCGTCACCGCCAGGGCGATCACCAGGAGGATGCCAGTGAGCAGGATCGTCGACGCGCGGGCGACGAGACGCGGCGCGGGCCGGTCAGACAGCGTCGGAGGCGCTGCCAGGACGTTGGTCACCGGTCCATCACCTCGATCCGAAGCCGCGGGTCGAGGACGCGTTGCAGCAGATCCACGACGGTGAAGACGACGGCCGAGACCAGGGCCGATGTGAGGACGACCCCCATCACCACGGGCATGTCCCGGTCGATGACGGCGTGCACGGTCAGCGCGCCGAGCCCCGGGCGGGCGAAGACCGTCTCGACGAGGACGGTGCCGGCGAGCAGCGTCCCGGCGAGCCAGCCGCCGAGGTTGAGCGCGCTTGCGGCGGCGTGGCGCAGGGCGTGGCGCATTGTRACGCCGGTGGGGCTCAGGCCGCGGGCCCGAGCGGCGGCGGCGAACGGCTGCGCGAGGGCGGCTTCCAGTCCCTCCCRCAGCGTCCGGGAAAGCGCGCCGGCGGCCGGCATGGCGAGGGTCACCGACGGCAACACAAGGCTGRCCGCGCCCTGGGCCCCCGCTCCGGGGAAGATCCGCAACTGGAACGAGAACACGCTCACCAGCACGATGCCCACCCAGAACGAGGGCACGGACAGGGCCAGTGACTCCCAGGCCATCGCCGCGGCGCGCAGTCCCGGTCGGCGGCCCGCGGTCGCGACGGCGATGGCCACCCCGGTCAGGACCGCGAGCACCAGCGCCGCGGCCGMGAGTTCGGCCGTGGGTCGCAGCTGATCCACGATCACCTCGCTGACCGGCTGCTGGAGTTGATACGAGGTACCCAGGTCGCCGCGGGCGAGATGGCCGAGATAGTGGACGTACCTCAGCGGAGCCGGCTCGCCGAGACCGTACTCTGCCTGGATTTCCGCCCGTACCTGGGGCGAGGCGGACGTTCCCGGCCCTAGCAGGACCGCCACCGGATCGCCCGGGGCCAGCTGCAGCGCGGTGAAGGTGAGCGTGGCGGCGCCCAGCAGTACCGCGGCACCGGAGAACAGGTGTCGCAGCAGGTGTCGCAGGACGGTCCGGCGGCGCGCGGGTTCGGGGGCGGGGCCGCGATCCTCCGTCGCCGGCGCCTGCTCGAGGACATGCATGTCGCCTCCAGACATCCGCCGCGCTACCCGGAGACGCGCCAGGCATCGAAGAAGAGCGGCCAGGCGTTCGGGTCGACGCCGATGCCGTCGACCCGTCGGGCCACGCCCAGGATCGAGCTGGGCGTGTAGAGCGGGACTACAGCCGCGCTGGCGAGCACGTCGTGCTGGACCCGCCCGTACAGGTCGTCTCGGGCCGTCCGGTCGAGGCTCTCCGCGCCGTCGACCGTCAGCCGGTCCACCTCCGCGTCGGCCAGCTGCGCCATGTTCTGCCCGCCAGATGCCGGGGAGCTGGCGGAGTTGAAGAACAGCCGCAGCACATCCGGATCAGCACGGCTCCAGCTGAAGTCCAGCATCTGCGCCTTGTTGCTGTAGGAGAGCGCCAGGTAGGTGCCGACGTCGAGACTGGGACGGGTGACCTCCACGCCCAGCTTCCGCAGGTCGGCCTGGATCGCCTGGCCGAGCACATCACGCTGGTCGCGCAGGTACGTMGGCACGACCGGCCAGGAGATGCTCAGCCGYCGGCCGTCGCGCACGCGGAACCCGGCGCCGTCGCGCCTGGCCCAACCGGCCTCGTCGAGCAGCTGGCCGGCTTTGACTGGGTCGTAGGGCCAGCTCTGCCTGACGGTCGCGTCGTAGGAGGGAGTGACGTCCGTCAGCGGGCCCCAGGCTCGCCGGTACTGACCGAAGTACACGGCGCCGACATTCCGGTCCACGTTGATTCCCCGCTGGATCGCGGTGCGGACCCGGCGGTCGGTGAAAGGCGCCAGCGACGTGTTCAGGTAGAGACTGTAGGGGACTCCCGGCACGTCCTTCCGCAGCAGCCGCAGATTCCGGTCGGCGCCGACGGACCGCGCGTCCGCCGGTGGCACGGCGGCGGCGACGTCGACCTGCCCGCTGGTCAGCGCGCCGACCCGGATGGAGTTCTCCTTCAGGATGCGGATGACGATCCGGTCGAGGTAGGCGGGGCCGGAGTGCCGCGCGGTCGCGGGCGCCCAGTCATAGGCCGGATTCCTGGTCAGGACGATGCGCTGGCCTCGGGTGCGACTGGTGACGGAGAACGGCCCGGTACCAACCGCTCGTGGCCCGCCCGCGCACAGCTGCGCGGCGTCGGTGGCGAGGACCTTCGGCGAGTAGAAGCCGAGATAGGTGGTGCTGGCGGCCTGGAGGAACGGGGCGAACGGCCGGCTGAAACGCACCCGTACGGTGTAGAGATCGACGACGTCGGTGCCGGCGTACGGGCCGAGCAGGCTCGCGGCGTACTGCGACCTGGTCTGCTTCGCGACGATGTGCGCGAAGTTGGCCCGCACCGCCGCCGCGTCGAAGGCGCTGCCGTCGGTGAAGGTCACGCCGTGGCGCAGATGAAAGGTGTAGGTGCGCAGGCCGTCGGTGATGTCCCAGGACGTCGCCARCCAGGGGTGGAAATGACCGGCGTCGTCCTGCGCGACGAGTGAGTCGAAGACGTTGCGGAGGACGCTCGCGGTGACGTCCTGCTGGCTGGCGTGGATGTCGAAGCAGGTCGGCTCCGCGTCGATCGCGTAGGTCAGGGTTCCCCCGCGCACGGGTCGACCACCGCCTGCGGGAACCGCGGCGGTGTCGGGACCGCACCCGGTGAGCAGAAGTATCGCCGCGACAACGAGGAGTCCGAGCGCGGACCGTACGGACACGATGGGGTGCACAGCAGAGCTCCGGGGGTCGAGGGCCGGTGTGGTCAGAGGGCCGCGGGCGGGACGTCCGCGGCCGTCGCCCCCCGCCGGTCGGACGTCCCGCCCGCACCGGGTGACCGCACCTGCCCGGCGGGATGCGCCCCGGCCTCGCGGAGATGCCGCGTCACGAGCCCGTGCACGAGCGGGCACCACTGCGGGGGAAAGATGTGGCCCAGCTCGTCGACAACCACCAGCCGCGCGGCGGCGATCTCGCGGGCCAGCGTTTCGCCGTGCGCGAGGGGAAAAACGGTGTCGCGCCGGCCGTGCACCACCAGGGCCGGCACCCGGATCGCGCCGATCCTCGCGGTCAGCGGCGGCGTGCGGTCCAGTGCCCGCAGATGGTTACTGCCAAGGTCCGAGCCCGCCTCCCGTCGCATCGAGCGCTCGACCAGGTCCCGCCAGTAGGTCTCACTGAACGGCGCGCCGGCCCCCACGAGCACGCGCCAGCCGCGCACCGCCGCCGCGACGCGCGCCGCTCTGGTCGTCGGCGGGTTGTCGTTCAGCGCGGCGACGTGGTCGAGCAACGGCCGCTCCGGACCGGGCAGGCCGGTCAGGGGCGGCAGATGGACGTCRCCGTTGGCATCCGGGGAGCAGGACAGCAGGACCAGGGAGCGAACCAGGCTCGGCTCCTCCAGCGCGAGCAGCTGGGCCACGATGCCGCCCGCGGACTGGCCCACCACGTGTGCGGATGCCAGTCCCAGTCCGGTGATGACGTCCGCCGCGTCCCCGGCGAGCGTGGACAGGTCATAGCAGGAAAGGCKGGAGTCGGTCTTCGTGGACAGACCGACGTCACGATGGTCGTATCGGACCACCCGGTACCCGGAATCGGCCAGCATCCGGCAGAGCGCGTCGGGCCAGGTGATCCCCTGCGCGGGCCCGCCCATCACAAGCAGAATCGCGGGATCCGCTGACCTGCCAAAACTTTCGGTCCATAGCATAAGATCGTCTCGTGTCCGCACAAACCGTTCCATCTGCGTCTCTCTGCTAGCGTGCGCGTGTCTGGCAATCCCCGACGGGTCACGTGTGGAGGCGGCGGCGATGCCCGGTTACCGGCGCGGCGAGACAACAGCCCTCGTGCTGGTGGATCTCCAGCACTGGATCGTCGACATGCCGTGGGCGCCGATCCCGGGTACCCAGGTCGTCGACGCCTGCGTCCGGCTGCGTGACGGCCTGGCCGACGCGAAGGCGACGACGGTGATCGTGCGTTATCTGCGTGCCGACGGCCGCGACGGTGGGCCCCAGGCCGCGCCGAACCAGCTCGTCGCCGCCCTGGCGCCGCGGCCCGGCGACCTTGTCGTCACCAAGGACGGCCTGGATGCCTTCACGGGCACCGGCCTGRCCGGGCTGCTGCGCGAACAGGGCCGCACCAGGCTGGTGATCGCGGGCCTGTCCACCGCGCACGGCGTGTCCGCCACCGCTGGAACGGCGGTGGCGTCGGGCTTCGACGTGGCCGTCGTGTCCGATGCCACCGCGAGCGTGACGGTGGCGGAGCACACCGGAGCGCTCGATCAGCTCGCGCGCGCGGGCGCGGCGATCTGCTCGATGGCGGATATCCTCGCGCCGTGAGGCGTCACTGGCTGCTGCTGCCCGTGGGCCGAACGACGTAGACGACCCGGTACTGGGCGTCCGGTGGCGGACCGTCCAGCGCCATCGCATAGCGGTCGGCCAGCGTCATGAAGAACGTTCCGGCCGAATCCGGGTCGATGCGTTCCACCACCCCGCGGATTTCGAGGTACCGGTATGGCTGGTCCGGGTCGTTGATGGAGACCGCCACGTGTGGATTGGCCGTCACGTTTCGGTACTTGTACCGGACGGTCGTGTTCGTGAAACAGAGGAACTCGCCGTCCCAGGAAAACCACATGGGATTCACCTGCGGCTGCCCGTCGGGCCGGATGGTCGMCAGATGGGCGAAGAGCGGCCGCTCCAACAGGTMGCGGTGGCTGTCCGGAATGATGGTCACGTTTTTCTCCTCAGGTCGCCGAGGCCGTCAGGCTGCCTCGTCGGCGGTGCGGTGAACAGTGYGGTCAGTCGGGTCCGCACCGGTGCGGCGTCACGGGAGGCCGTGTCGACATGCCCGTCCGGGCGCACCAGGGCGGCGACAGCGCCCCGCGCCCGGCCGTTTCCGTCGAGCACCCGCACGTCCACCCGGTCCGCGAAGTGGTCGCGGCACAGGTCCGCCAGTGCGTCGAACGAGGCGCCGCCGGAACCGTGCCGCTCGGGCCGCGAGATCAGCAGGGTGTAGCGCAGGTCGTCGAGCTCGGACCGCAGCGGCAGCGGGATCAGTGCGCCCGGCTGGAATCCGGCCACCGCGCGGCCCTCCGACGCCGCCACCCGGTACCTGGTGCGCAGGCCGGCCAGCCAGGGAACGTAGGAGATGTCGAACAGTCGTAGGGCTGAGGCGGCCCGCAGCAGCGTGTCCCGAAGCGCCACCTGGTAGCCGCGGCGCAGCAGCCAGATCCGCGTCTGCACGTCGGCCTGGCGGACGACCGCCCGGGCTACCTGCCCACGCTCCGCCGCGTAGGTGTCCAGCAGATCCGGATCCGCCCGGCCGTGCCAGACGAACGCCATCTTCCAGGCCAGGTTGTGCGCGTCGGTGACGCCTGTGTTCAAGCCCTGCCCGCCGGCCGGGCTGTGGATGTGCGCCGCGTCCCCCACCAGGAACACGTGCCCGACCCTGGTCCGCTCGGCCTGCCTGGCGTGCACCGAGAACACGCTGAGCCAGTCCGGGTCACGCAGGACGATCCCGCCCGGGCCCCGCTCGTCGACCAGCCGCTGGACGGCGTCGAGGTCGGCTCCCTGCTGGGTGAAGTCCGGTGGCGCGGAGGTGAAGACCCGCCACCGGCCGGAGGGCAGCCCGCAGGCGACCAGGATGCCGCGCGTGGAGCAGAAGTAGTGGGTCATCGTCGGATCGAGTGCGGTGTCCGCCAGCGCGTCGGCCACCACGAAGCGCAGCTCATAGGTGTCGCCGTCGAAGCCGATGCCGAGCTGGGCCCGGACCGTGCTGCTCGCGCCATCGGCGCCGACCAGGTAGGCGAACTCCTCGATCCGCTCCGCGCCGTCCGGATACCGCACCCGCACCCGCACCCGGTCGTCGCACTGGTCGAGGTCGAGCAGTTCGGTGCGCCATTCCGGCGAGCCRCCGAGGCCGGTCAGGACCTCCCGCAGTACCTCCTCGACGCCGGGCTGCGGGCAGATCAGCGGCCGGGTGGCCGTCCGGTAGCGCAGGTTGGCGATGACCTTCCCCGAGGAGTAGTAGCGCATCTGCGTCTGCGGCAGGGATCTCGATGCCAGCGCCTCATCGCCCCCGATCCGACGGATCAGTTCACGGGTGCGTGGCCACACCCCGAGTGCCTTGGACAGGGTGCTCGGCCCGCCGGCCCGGTCGATGCAGCGCACCGGCACCCCGCGCCGGGTCAGCTCGATCGTGGCCATGAGACCGGCTGGTCCGGCGCCGGCGACCAGCACCGGCAGCCGCGGTGCCGACGGCGTCATGCGTCCACCGCCACGGTGACGGGCTCCGCCTGCTCGGTGGTGGTGACGCCAACCTCCCGCGGCCGCAGCAGCAGATGAAGCACGACCCCGGTGGCGGCTCCGATGCCGACCAGCAACCACAGCAGAACGTGGATGCCGTGGGTGTAGCTGCGCGTGAGCAGGTCGAGGAAATCGGCGCGGGCGGTACCGGTGAGGCCGTCCGCCGCGCCGGTGAGGTTCCCGCTGACCGCCTTGTTCGCGATCGTGGCGGCATCGGCACCGCCCGGCGGGACCGCCGTCGCCGGCAGGCCCGCGGAGATTCTCCCCCGGGTCACATCGAGCACCAGGGCCCCCATCGCCGCGATCGCCACCGCCTCGCTGGCCAGCCGCACGGTGTTGAACATGCCGGCGGCGGTACCCGCCTGTTCGGGCCGCACCGAGGTGATCGCGACACCGTCGACCAGACCGGCCGTCATGCCCATGCCCGTACCGATCAGGAACAGCGGCCCGATGAGGCTGACGACCGCGATGTCCTGGTCGATGACCGTGAGCCAGGCTGCACCGCCGGCGGCCACCARCATGCTCAGGCTGAGCACCAGCCGGGTGGACAGCCCGCGCCGGACCAGGTTGCTGACAACCAGCGGCACCACCAGCACAGGCAGGGTAAGCAGCATCATCGYGTCACCGGCGCGGCCGACGGACATCCCGCGGGCACCGGTCAGGTAGGCGGGCAGGAGCACCACCAGGCAGACGAACCCGAAGGACAGGGACAGCGGCACCAGCGAGGCGGCCAGGAAGCGCGGCTGGCCGAACAGACCGAGGTCGAACATCGGTCGCGCCTGGCGCAGTTCGGCGACGACGAACAGCGCCATGAGCACCGCCGCCGCAACGAGGAGCAGCACCGTGCCGGCGCTGCTCCAGCCCCACTGCGGCCCCTGTACGACACCGAGCATCAGCAGCAGCAGGCTCAGCGTGAAGGAGGCGATGCCCGGCCAGTCGAACCGGATCGCGGCGGGATTGYGCGACTCCCGCACCATCGGCACCGCGACGGCCACCAGGACCATGACCACCAGGTGCGAGGCGAACACGCCTCGCCAGCCGAAGGCGTCCACCAGCAGCCCGGCGGTCGACGGACCGAGAGCCAGCCCGGCGCCGGCCGCCGAACCGAGGATGGCGAACGCCCTGGCCTGCGCCGCGCCCTCGAACGTGGTGGCGAGGATTGCCGACCCGGCCGTCATGWCTGCGGCCGCGCCGACCCCGGCCAGCGCCCGGGCCRCATCCAGCACGATGATGTCGGACGTCAGCACACTCACCGCGCTCGACAGGCTGAACAGGGTGAGGCCGGCGACGAACAGCCGCTTGCGACCCAGGATGTCGGCGGCCGAACCGCATGCCAGCATGGAACACGCGAAGGCCAGGTTGTAGGAGTTGACCACCCACTGCAACGGAGCGTACCCGGCGTGCAGGTCGACACCGATCCGCGGCAGGGCGACGGACGTGCCGGTCAGGGAGGCCGGCAGGGTCAGCACGGCCAGGCAGACCGCGATCAGAACAATCACCGGGCGGCCGCGGCCGCCCACGGAAGGCGCATTCATGGCAGAGGTCCTTGTTCCCAGAACTGGTGGGGCCGAGTAGGGCGAAAAGAACGGAGGGGACGGGTGGCGCGGAGAAGGACGCGCGACCGGGTCAGGCCGCCGGTCGGCCGACGGCCGCGCAGGAGAAGCTGAAGCCACCGCCGGCGCCGATCACCAGGGCGAACTCGCCCGGGGCGAGCAGGTCCTGTTCGACGATCGCGGCGAGGTTCGCCCCCATGTCGCCCGCGCCCAGATGCCCGGTCTCCGCGCCGAGGTCCACGATCTTGGCGGTGGTGGCGTTCTCAACGGCCGGGTGATAGGTCTCCTGCCGCACCTTGAGACCGACCCGGGGCAGGGCGATGAGGCGCAGCCGCGGATCGTCGGAGGTGAGGCCGCTGTCGGCGAGGCAGTCCGCGATGATGCGACGGAGCGTCGCGTGCACGTCCCGGAAAAAGCCGGCGGTGCCGACGTCCTCCATGAAGGCCTTCTTCGTCCGCCTCACGTCCACTCGCYCGCTGAGCCACCGGCTCGCCGGGGTGAAGGGGTCGCGACCGCGGTGCAGCCCCTCAGCGGCGGAGACCGCCCCGCTGGCCAGACCGAGCAGCGTCAGCTCGTCCACCGCGTCGTCCCGCTCGTGCAGGAGCATGGCCGTCGCGCCGTCACCGTAGAAGACTCCGTAGTCACCGCTCCAGCGGTCGAATCCCTCGTCGCGGAAACAGTCGGCCGTCGTCACCAGCGCGGCGCCGGTCGTGCTGTCGGCGAGCAGGCGGGCGCAGGCCGCCTCCAGGGCGACCCCTCCGCCGTTGCACATGACCTGGATGCCCAGCGGGACGCTGCGGCGGGCACCGAGCTGATCGGCGATGTAGTGCGCGGGCGACCAGAAGTCGTGCCCCTGGTGATGGATCCAGGCGTGCGCGCTGAAACCGAGGCGGCTTCCGTCCCAGCCGGCGGCGTACAGCGCCGCCCGCGCGGCCCGGACCGCCATTTCCGGCGCCGCGACATCCCGCGCGACCGGTACCCGGATGACGGCGGTGTTCGCCAGGTCCTGTTCGCTGATGTGGCCCTGGCCGATCGCGTCTCGGGCGGACACGGTCGCGTCGGGCAACCACGCTCGGACCGCTCGGAGACCGAACCCCGATCTGAGGTACATCATGCCTTCCCATTGCCTCGTGTCGGAATGCCGGGAAGAAGGTCCCAGCMGCGCTCGGCCGCATGGGCGAGGAGAACCGGGTCCTGTCCGACCACGCCGGCGTGGCCCACGGCCGCGAGCATCGGCAGGTCCGAGGAGTGATCGCCGTAGGCGACGCAGAGYCGCCCGTCGACGCCGAACTCGGCGAGCAACGCCCGGGCCGCGGTGGCCTTGCCCTCACCRATGACGGTGCGGACCACCCGGCCGGTGTACCGGCCGGCACGGACTTCGGGGACCGTACCGAGCACCTGATCCGCCCCGAGGTGTTCCGCGATCGGGTCCAGGCAGGCCGAGAACGATCCCGACACCAGGACGATGATCGTCCCGGCGGCCTGGAGTCGGCGCAGCACCCGCACCAGCTCGCCGTGGAAGAGCGAGCCCCCCACCATCTCCTGTTGGAACCACCGCCGGCCGCTTGCGGCCACCTCGGTCTCCCGCTGGCCAGCGAAGACCTCGTAATAGAGCCGGTTGGTCTCCCCGCGTGGCACCCCGTCGGCCGCGAGCCGGTGCAACCGGTCYGCGATCTGCCGGTACCGGTCCGGCGCGCCGAGGTGGAACTCCAGAAAACTGAGCATCCCCTTGACGGTGATGAGTGTTTCGTCGACGTCGAAGAACGCGATCCGGGCGGGATCGATGCCCATGGCGACTCAGTACCTGGTGCCGACGGCCGCCGGCACCGCGTCGAGATCCGCCAGGTCTTCGCCGCTCAGGACCAGGTCCGTCGCCGCCACGTTCTCCCGCAGGTAGCGAGGGTTCTTTGTGCCGGGAATGGGGACGACCTGACTGCCGTGGGCCAGCGTCCAGGCGATGGCCACCTGCGCCGGCGTCGCGGAGTGACGCTCCGCCACCTCGCGGACGACATCAACGATGCGCTGGTTCGTCACGATCGCGGGTCCGCGGAACCGCGGGTTGGTCGCCCGGAAATCGGAGTCCTCGAAACGGTCGACGTGCAGGGTACCGGTGAGGAAGCCGCGGCCCAGCGGGGCGAACGGCACGAAGCTCACCTCGTTGTCGGCGCACCATCGGACGACGTCGCTCGCCTTGTCCGGCCCGAGCGGGTCCCGCGTCCACAGGGACAGCTCCGACTGGATCGCGGTGACCGGGTGGATCGCGTGCGCCTCGACGGCCTGCGCCACGCTGACCTCGGAAAGGCCGAGGAAACGCACTTTGCCCTCGGCGACCAGCTCGGCCATCGCCCCCCAGGTGTCCGCGAGCGGGACGGCCGAGTCGACGCGGTGCAGGTAATACAGGTCGATGACTTCGGTGCCAAGCCGGCGCAGGCTCGCCTCGATCGCCGTGCGCAGATAGGCGGGCGACCCGTCGAGATGTGACCTCCGGGCAGCCAGGTCCTCGATCACGATGCCGAACTTCGTGGCGACGACCACGTCCTCGCGCCGACCGACGGCGGCCCGGCCGAGCAGCTCCTCGTTGTGGCCGGCACCATAGATGTCCGCGGTATCGAGCAGGGTCACGCCGAGGTCGACGGCTTCCCGGATCACCTCGACCGAACGGTTGTCGTCGAGTTCGGACTCCTTGTAGAGCCAGCTCATCCCCATGCAGCCCAGGCCGATCCCGCCGACCTCGACCCCGGTTGCGCCGAGTTTCCGTACCTGCATCCCACGTTCTCCTTTCGGACTCAGGCGGCGAGGAGCACCAGCGCCGCGTTGTGACCGCCGAATCCCAGCGAGGTGCTCAGCGCCACATCGAGGGACGCGGTCGTCGCCGTGCCGGCGACGACCGTCAGGTCGACCGCGGGATCCAGGTCGGTGAGATTCGCCGTCGGCGGGACGGCGCCGTGGCGCAGCGCCAACGCGGTGAGACCGGCCTCGATGGAGCCGGCTGCGGCCAGGGCGTGGCCAGTCACCCCCTTGGTCGACGTCACCAGGGGACGCTCGCCGAGGGTCCGGCGCAGCGCCCTGGCCTCGGTGACGTCGTTGAGCGGCGTCGACGTGCCGTGCGCGTTGACATGGTCGACGTCGTCGCCGGCGATCCCCGCGTCTCGCAGAGCCGCCCGCACCGCCCGCTCGATGCCCGCCCCGGCCGGATCAGGCGCAGTCGCGTGGTACGCGTCCGACGAGGCTCCAAATCCGCTGACCAGGGCGTGGACGTCGGCCCCGCGGGCGCGGGCGTCGGCGGGCCGCTCAAGAACGAGGATCCCAGCGCCCTCACCGGCGACGAACCCGTCCCGGGCCACGTCGAACGGGCGCGACGCGGCGGCCGGGTCGTCACGCCGGGCCGACAGCGCGCCCATCCGCTGCAGGCCGGTGATCGCACCCGCGGACAGGGCCGACTCGGCACCGCCGGCTATCACGACGTCGCAGGTGTCGGACCGCAGCAGGTCCCGGGCGAGACCTACGGCGGTGGAGCCGGACGCACAGGCCGTCGCCGTGACCAGACTTGGGCCGAGCGCCTGGCAGTCGATCGCCACGCAGCCCGCGACCATGTTCGCCATCCCCATAGGGATCATCAACGGCGAGACGTCCTCCGGCGCGCCTTCGACGAGAGAGCGGTGCTGCCGTTCCCAGGTGTCGGTGCCGCCAAGCGAGTTGCCGATCACCACGCCGACGCGCGCGCCGTCCCACGTCCCCGGGTCCAGCCGGRCATCGGCGATCGCCTGGCGAGCGGCCACGATCGCAAGCTGGACGAACCGGTCGAGCCGCCAGGCCATGGCTCGGCCCAGCAGCTTCGTCCCGTCGAAGTCYGGCACCCGGCAGGAGAAGTCGACCGGGAGACCGGCCAGGGCCGGGTCCCGCGCCGCCGTGGACACCCCGGAACACACCCGCTCCCAGGTGGCGTCCGTCCCGATGCCGGCGGCGCTGACCAGGCCCAGACCGGTGATCGCGGCGTCGAACCGGGCCGGCGAGGAACCGGTCACACCCGGCTCCCCTTCGCCTCGACCAGCCTGGCGGTCTCGGCCAGGGTGGTGCCGGTCTGCAGGGCGTCGTCGTCGAGCGACACCCCGAGCTCCTTCCTGATGATCAGGAGGAACTCGATCAGACCGAGAGAGTCGAGCATCAGCTGCTCGTAGGTGCTGTCGGGCGTGACGCCCTCGGCGACGACACCGAGCCGGGACACGAGCAGGTCGGTGAGCGTTCCTTCCAGCGCGTTCATGATGTTCTCCGATCAGCGGKCCGCAGCCGGTACGGGCAGCGCGGCGGGAAGGGGCGGACGAGTCGGGAGCGGGAGCCCGGGCAGCGGCTCGACGGACAGGGACGGGAGCGTCAGCCCCGCGGCTCCCCAGGTGAGGCCGCCACCGAATCCGCAGAGCATGACCTGGTCATCCGGTTGCAGGTGACCGGAGACGACGCCGTCGACCAGGGCGAGTGGGATGGACGCCGCAACCGTGTTCGCGACCCGGTCGAGGTTCACCACCAGCCGTTCCACGGGAATCCCGAGCTCGAGTGCGACGGCGTGCAGGATGCGGACGTTCGCCTGATGCGCGATGACACGGTCGATCTCGCCGACCGACCAGCCGACGCGCTCGGCCACCTTCCCCGCGGACTCGCTCATCCGGATCACGGCGTTGCGGAAGACGGAGCGCCCCTGCATGTCGAAGAAGTAGTCGTCCTCCGGCGCGAGCAGCCCCATCGAGCGCTGCTCGGAGCCACCGGCCGGCACCGTGATGAGGTCGGCCTGGGAACCGTCGCTCCCGAGGTCGAATCCGAGGATCGCACCCCGCTCACCGGCCTCGCCGRCCCGCAGGACGACGGCGCCGGCACCGTCACCGAAGATCGCCCTGGTGGTGCGGTCCCGCGGGTTGAGGATGGTGGAGAACGAGTCGGCCCCGATGACCAACGCGGTGTCGACCGATCCGCTTGCGATCATCGTCGCGGACGTGGCCAGCGCGTAGACGAAACCACTGCACACCGCCGCGATGTCGAAGGCCGGTGCCTCCCCGAGCCCGAGCCTGCTGGCGACTTCGGGAGCCGTCGCCGGACAGGGGTGATCCGGCGTGCTGGTCGCCAGCACCACCAGGTCCACCCTCGACCGGTCGGCGGACCTCAGCGCGCGCCGCCCCGCCTCGATCGCGATACCCGACGTTGCCATGCCCGCGTCGACGACGAACCGCTGGCGGATTCCGGTTCGCGTCCTGATCCATTCATCGGTCGTGTCCAGTTCCTCGGCGAGCTGGTCGTTGGTCACCAGCCGGGGCGGCACCCAACCGCCCAGCCCGGACAGCACCGCGGCGCGGGCCGTCAAGGTAGGATCCCGCGTGTCGTACCGGCACCTTCTCGCGTCGAAAGTCGGCCGAAATCCTGTTCGACACCGGTCCGTGTGGTCATTACCGTCATTGCCGATTTCCCCTTCCAGCGGAGAGGATGTAGTCGTCGCGCATGGCCTCGCGGCGCCGGATGCGGCACGCCCGACCAGGCACTGTGGACAGCGACGACGTTAGCCGCGCGATCTTTCATCCCACTGACGGACTCCTTGCGGCCATCAATGCGGGGTATTATGCAGAATTTCGCCTCGACTCCCGCAGCGGAGTGCTACGGTCAGCCCGCGTGTAAAGAAGCAATTCTCGCGGATGGTTCAGGACCACGTCGGGGTGTCAAAACTCGGGCACCCGCGTTGACCGGGGGTTTTAGGCGGCTCGTTCATATTCGTTGATCAAGCCGCCGAGGACGGGCCGGCGCTTGATCCGTTCCTGGGTCAGGTCCGCGACGGGGTGATCGGGCTGTGGTGGTTGAAGGTCGCGGCCACGATGGGGTCGTCGTCTGTTGTAGTTCCGTGCGTACTCGGCCAGGGCAACGCGAAGGTGCCGCTCACCGAAGATCAGCATCCGGTCGGTGACCTCGGTCCGGACCGTGCGGATGAACCGTTCCGCGTAGGCGTTCGCCCGCAGGGTTCGGGGTGGGATCTTGACGGTGGTGATGCCGGCGTCGGTGAACGTGGTGCCTTCATACTGTTCATCTCGCTGTGATCGTTTGGGTTGTGGAGTTGACTTTCACGGTGCGGGCGGCGCGGTGGAGGCAGGCGGTTTCCACCTGGTCGTTCCAGGGGATGKCGACCCGGCCAGCGTTGAGGCGGTAGGCGGTCAGGTAGCCGCGGCGGATCCAGTAGTAGACCTGCGCGGTGGGGATACCGAGCCTGGTGGCGGCCTGCTGGACGCTGATGTCTCCGTGTGCGGTGGCGGCGTGCGGGAGGGGCCGGCTGCCCGGGCCGGTCGGGYCGGATCCGGGATGTGCGATCCGCGTGCGGCAGGCGGCCTCGGCCTGCGGGTTCCACGGGAGGCTCAGGCACCCGCTCGGGGTGCGCCGCGCGGTCAGCTGGCCGATACGGATGCGGTAGTAGACGACGTCGTCGGGCACGCCGAGCCGGGTGGCGGCCTCGTGGACGGTGACGTCGCCGGGCAGGACCTCACGGGGGCCGGGGGTGCGGGGGATGAGGTGGCCGGAGGCGTCGATCTGGCGGCGACAGGCGGCCTCGACCTGGGCGTYCCAGGGGATGCACCAGCGTCCGGAGAGATCCTTGCGGCCGGCCAGCCGGTCGTGGGTGAGCCAGTAGTAGACGGCGTTGGCGGTGATCCCGAGGGTCGCCGCGACCTGGTCGACGGAGATCTCCCCGTCCCGGAACGGACACCGGCCGGGGATGTGGAAGGCGTGGCGGACCCAGGCGACGGCCGCTTCGTCGTAGGGACGGCCGGTTGCGGTGGTCAGCCCGGCGTCGGCGAGTGCGGTGACGATCTCGGCGTCGGAATGGTCCGGGCCGAGCCGGGCGATCAGCTGGCGGGCCGGGGCCGGGGTCCTGCGCACCTGTGGCGAGGTGGCCGGTCTGCGCAGGGCGAGTTCGTCGGTGGCGCCGGTGTGCCAGCGCACCCCAAGCCGGGCGCGGGCCCGGTCGGTCTCGGGCAGCAGGGTGACGTCCGAGATGAGGGTGCGCAGCAGCCGCTTGCGGTCCCGGTCCCGGGTGTGCGGGTTGTGCCAGAGTCCGGGCAGGTCCGCGGCCAGTGCGCGCAGGCCGTCCCGGTCCGGCAGCGCCGGCCTGCGCTCCCGGACAGCGGCCAGGGCGGCCTCGGCTTCGGCCAAGGCGGACAGTCTGGCTTCCCAGCGGGTCTCCAGGGTGCGGGCGACCAGCCGGTTCTCCGGCTCCACCGCGCCCAACGCCCGCTCGGCGCGGTCGGCGTCGTAGCGGGCGCGTTCCACGGCCAGCTCGGCCGCGCGGTGGGCGCGGGTGTGCCGGGAGGTGACCTCGTCCGCGGCGGCCAGGGCTTGTTCGATCTGCCCCGGCGACACCGTGGCCAGTAGCAGGCCGGCCACCGCGTCGTCGACGACGTCGGCGCGGATCGACCGGCAGGTGGGCGTGGCCTCGTGGTCGGCGCGCGACGACGAGCAGCCGTAGGCCGCCCGCCCCTGTGGGTAGTAGCGGGTGGTCATCGGCCGCCCGCACGACCCGCAGAACATGATCCCCTGGCACAGGGCCAGGCCCTCCCGCGCCGGGCGGGCCCCCTGGTGGGTGCAGTTGGCCGAAAGCCTCGCCTCGATGGCCACATACTCCTCCCAGCTGATGTAGCTCTCGTGGTGGCCGTGGCGCACCACGGGCCACTGCTCGCGCGGGCGCAGCCGCACCCCGGTGTGCACGGTGCCGTCCGGGCGCACCGTCCGGCAGGTGGCGTACCGGCCGTAGACGTAGGTGCCCGCATAGCACGGGTTGGACAGCACCCCCAGCGCCCGGGAGTGCGTCAGCCGGCCCCATCGCAACTGCCCGGCCCAGATCCCCCCATAGGCCCGCAGCGGGAACCGCCGCCGAACGAACGCGGCCACCACCTGGAACGCCGAGCCGCCCGCGGCGAACGCGGCGAAGACGTCCCGGATGGCCCCCTGCACCTCCTGATCCGGGTCGATCACGCAGACACCCTCGTCGTCGTAGACGTAGCCGACCGGCAGCGGGAAACGCAGCTCGCCGCGTTCGGCCGCGGCCCGTTTCGCGCCCTGCAGCCGGCCCGTCAGCAGGTGCAGCTCACACTCGGACATACTGCCCTTCAGCCCGAGCAGGAGGCGGTCGTTGATGTCCGCGAGATCGTAGACACCGTCGGCGTCCACCAGCAGCGCATCCGTCAGACGGGCCAACTCCAGCAGGCGGGCGAAGTCCGCCGACGAGCGGGCCAGCCGGGACACCTCCAACCCGAAGATCGCCCCGACCTCGCCCAGACACACCTGGGCCACCAGGTCGCGGAAGCCCTCGCGGTCGGCACCGAACGTCCCCGACACCCCCAGGTCCGCGTCGATCACCCGCACGTTCTCGCGGTCCCAGCCCAGCTCCACGGCCGTGTCCACCAGGCCGTACTGCCGCACCGTGGAGGCGGTGTTGTCCCGCACCTGCACCAGCGTCGACTGCCGCAGGTAGACCACCGCCACCCGGGACCGATGCGACGCGGTGATCTTCGACAGCCCGTTCACAGCGACCCTCCAGCACCGCCTCGACCATGTTCGCCAGCACCATCACCTGCTCGCGCCACACCCCCAGCCCCGCCATGGCCCCTCGATCCCGGCCCCGCCGGGGCCTCGCACGCCACCTCCCCGCTGTCCTCCCCCTGCCCCGCCCCGACGCGCTCACCCCGGCGCAGCAGGGCATCGGCCAGCGCCCGTGCAGCACCCAGYTGCTCCACCGACAGCCGTAGGGTCATCGGGGCCTCCCCACGATCCGTCCACGCCTGCGGCAACGTCACCGTCCGGCTCACATCACGCACGCAGACAAACACCAGCCCACCACCCCGGCGCTTGACATACAAAATCTCCAGACGCCGGCCAGCAAACGCGTGAAACGGATGGGTCACCGTTAGAAAACCCAAAGACGGCCTGGGCAATTCAGCACTATGCCCTGACCGTCGGAACTCCCAGCATCCGCTGACCGCCCCCAGGCTTCGGGATCATCACCTGGCGGACCGGCGCAGGTCGGTAACTCCCCGCGTCCAACGCCTCCCGCACCACCGGCCAGTGAACAACCAGCCACGGCCGCAACTCGGCCGTGGTCATCCCGTCCACCCCCGGCGCGCCACGATTGGCCTCGACACGCCGCAACGCCACCGACAGGTTCTCCCGTGACCACAGGCCACCTGCCGGCCCGGAAACGGACTCGCCAATGCGCGCCGACCCGTAGCTACGCCCACCGTGGTCTCCGACGGATGCACCGTCTCCTCCCACAACGGCCCCTGGATCGGGGGGCGGCGATCCCCGCGACTGGCGCGAGCAACACTCCCTCGTCCGCTCATCCCAACGTTCGGCCCTTCCCAGCCACCCACAAGATCCCGGCTGGTACTACGGCCACTGCTGACTTCTGCCACAGTCCAYGCAGGCCCCATGTGTGCTACGCGCGGACGCACGGATCACGGTGCGGGCAGACCTCCCCGGATAAGAACAGCCGCTGTCCCCCTACGCCCGCGTTTACGCCCCGGCCTTCTTGGCGGTGACGGGCTTCACCATCGCGTGYTGGCTCACCCGACCGAAACGCCTCCTACGCGGTTCGTGTCCCTCGGTGCAKGGGTCTCGCCTCGGGCTTCCTCCCGCCCCCACCTCACGATGACGCCGTTGCCTCCAGCTCAGGGTTGGCACCGCCGCATCCCCCAGAGGACTTCCACCTCCAAACGACTGCCCATGCCGGGCGCACCACGACGACAGCCCTGGGCGGACGAGAGATCGTCCACCCGGGGCTGGTCGCTGCCGAGGAAGAGCACCGGGTCAGTGGCGCGCATCCTCCCCCCGCGGCTGTTTCGGGACGGCCGGCGCGAGCTGATGCCCGCGCCCAGGGAGGAACGCCGCGGGGATCAGCGCTATCAGGGCGAACCCGGCCGCCCACCAGAACGTGTGACTGAACGCGGTGATCAGGCCGGTCTGGCCTCYCCCGCCGTGCGTGGCGATCTGTCGGGCGAGGATGAGCGAGACGATCGACGCGCCGAACGAGCCGCCGACCTGGAGCACGATTCGGGTGGCCCCGCTCGCGTGCGGGACCTGCGCGCGGTCCAGCCCCTGGAAGGCCGAGGTCATCACCGCGATGCTCACCGTGCTGATACCGCAGCCGAAGACCAGCAGGAAGGCGGCCATGAACAGCACCTGGGTGTGGCTGCCGACCTGAGTGAAGCCGATGATCGGCAGCGCGATCAGGACGATGCCGACCAGCACAAGAGGTCTCGAGCCCGTGCGGTCGGCCAGTTTGCCCACCGTGCTCCGGGCGAGCATCGCCCCCACCCCCTGAGCCACTAGGAGCAGGCCCGCCGACAGCGCGGAGTAGCCGCGGGCCTGCTGGAGGAAGAGGGGAACCAGCAGCGTTCCACCGAACAGCGACAGGCCCGACAGGAACAGCAGGGCGCAGGCGGCGCTGAAGGCACGCACCTGGAAGAGCCGGACGTCGATGATCGGGTTGGCGACGCGCCCGCGCAGCACGTGCACGACGAACGCGACGAGCAACGCCAGCCCGAGAACGAGCGGGATGATCACCGGAAGGCCGAACTCGCGGCGGCTGCTGAACTGGGAYAGGGCCAGCAGGATGCCCGCGATGCCGGGCGAGAGCAGGGCCAGGCCCACCGCGTCCAGAGGGTCACCGGGCCGCGCGCTGGTGGGTTCGAGACCCCGCCAGGCGAGCAACATACCGACCAGGCAGACGGGAATGTTGATCAGGAAGATCCACCGCCAGGTGGTGTTGCCGACGATCAGACCGCCGAGCACCGGCCCAAGTATGGGCGCGATCACGGCGGGCATGCTCACCGCGGACATCAGCCGCCCGGTGYGGCGCCCGCCAGCCGCCTGCAGAAGCAGCGTCTGCAGCACCGGCAGCACCATGCCGCTCGCGGTGCCCTGGACCACCCGGAAGGCGATCAGGCTGCCGATGTTCCACGCCACCCCGGCCAGCGCCGAGCCGACCAGGAACAGGACGAGCGACATCATCCAGGTCTGCCTGCCGCCGAAGCGGGCGACGGCCCATCCCGCCAGCGGGATCGACATCCCCATGGCGAGCAGGTAGCTCGTGCTGACCCACTGGACGGCGGAGACCGTGGTGTGCAGGTCGTGCACGATGGTGTTCAGCGCGACGTTGACGATCGTGGTGTCCAGCAGCGGCGCCATCGCACCGATGATCAGCACGGCGATCAGCCTGCGCAGCGCCGGATCCAGCCGGTCGGATTCGTCCGCTACCGCTGCGGGCGTACTCACGGTACTCACGGCGACGTCACTCCTCGGTCTGCTCGAGCCCGGTCGGTCGCCGGCGCGGCCCGGCGGGGCTGGCCCCGCCGGGCCGCGCCGTCCTGCTGCTCCCGCGCGCAGCGGCTAGCCGAGCGCCTCGAGCGAGGCGCCGAACTGCTTGAGCACACCCGCGACCTGGGCGCCACGCAGCACGTTCGTGTAATCCGTGTAGTGGACGATCTTGCCGTGACGAACGCGGATGATGCCGATGGACGACGGCAGGTGGAACGACTCGTTGGTCGCGAGCACCCGGCCGTCGACGAGAAACTGCGCGGTCGCCTCCTCACCGTCGGCGCCCAGGTGGATGACCACGGAGACCTTGTCGAACGCGAGCAGGCTGCGCGTCGGGTTGTCCGCGTTCAGGTGCTCGCTGACCGCGGCGAAGCCCTCCCACCGCGACTGCTGCCCGGCGAGCACGAACGGCGTCTCGTAGACCGCGTCCTCGGCGAACTGGGCAATGAAGATGTCCTTGCGGCCGGTCTCCATCGCGTTCGCGAGCCGCTCGATCACCTCATGAGTGGTGGCAGCCGCGTACTCCGTCGTCTCGGGYACGAAACTCCTCCTTGGGAAGAAAATCAGCAGGTAGGCTGTAGGAAGAACCGGAGAGATCTATCCGTTTTGGGGAACATACAGCGAGGTTTCTCCGGATGTCAAGGCGACCGACGAGGTGGTGGACGAGCATGCGAACGACACCGTCAGCGGCCGCCCGCGCGGCCGGTGGAGGAGCTCCGCCGGCCCGTCGGGCCGACGCGCTACGCAACCGGACGCTGCTGCTGCGGGTCGCGGACGAGCTGCTGGCCAGCGCGGGGACGTCGGTGTCGTTCGACCAGATCGCGAAGCGGGCCGGTGTCGGCGTCGGAACCGTCTACCGGCATTTCCCCACCCGCGAGGACCTGTTCGGCACCGTCATCGTCGCCGGGATGCGCCGCCTGACCCTGCAGGCCAGAGCACTCGCCACGGCGGAGGACCCACGGGCCGCCTTCTTCCGCTTCTTCTACCAAATGGTGGAACAGACGGTGATCAACAAGGCGCTCTGCGAGGCGTTCGACTCCACCTCCGACCCACGCTTCGCGCCCGATCAGCGGTCCGCCGCGGCGTTCGACGCCGCGTTGGATGTCCTGAGCAGCCGGGCCAAGGCCGTCGGCGCCCTGCGCACCGACATGACCGTCGCCGAGATCCGGCTCCTGGCGGTGGGGGCCGCCGTCACCGCGCGGGAACGCCAGACGACGGACTTCTCCTGGCGCATCGTGACGCTCATCGCCGGTGCGCTGCGGCCGGACGAGACCCTGGAGCCGCTGCCGCCCCCCGCCGTAACGAAACAGCCAGACCCTCCGGCCGACCGTAACGAAACGGAGAGCCGGGACTCCGCGCGTTGCGCGCTGTGCGGTCGGCCGATCTCCGCCCGGGCCACCGGCCGTCCCGCGCGCTACTGCGGGGCCGCCTGCCGACAGCAGGCCCACCGGCACCGAGCCAGTGCCCGGCGCGCCATCGCCACGGCACCCGTCAGCGTCGCGGCCGCCGCCGACGCCCCGGTCCGAAGCCGTCACGCCACCGGCCCGCAGGAAAAGACTTCCTGACGGGGGCGGCTGGCTGCGCGTTCCGAGCCCGGTGACTTTGGCGCTGCTTTGCGTCGCCGCCGAAGAATGAGGCGGCATCGCACGACATCAGCGGGTCCTGCCGGTTCGTCGTCCACGCCGCCGTGCCATGGGCCCGACCAGCCCCAGCCACGGGCGGACGCGCCGCCCCACTGGGCCGCCCGCGCTCCCGGTGATGTCGGCTGACCGAGTCTGCGAGGTCCCATGACACACACCGAAACACCGACATCCTCTGCCGAGGCGCCGCCCTTCCCACAGGCGCGGACCTGCCCATACGCGCCTCCGGAAGGCGTGCTACGCCTCGCCGAGCAGGGCCCGCTCAACCGGGTCCGCCTCTACGACGGTCGAGAGGTCTGGCTGGTCTCGGGTTACTCCCAGGCCCGCACGCTGCTCTCAGTGGGCGTTCTGCACGCTTTCGTCGGGCCTCAGCTTGAGTTGATCT